>SLNF01000148.1 GCA_007133145.1 Nitriliruptorales bacterium | reverse complement strand
TCTCGTGGGCGAAGTGCACGAGCGTCTCGACGATGTCCTCCTCGGCGACGGTGAAGAGGACCTCGCCCTGCTTGATGATCTGGCCCTTGCCCTTGCCGGCGGCCACGCCGATGTCGGCCTCGCGCGCCTCCCCTGGCCCGTTGACGATGCAGCCCATGACCGCGACGCGCAGCGGCACGTCGAGGCCGTCGAGGCCGTGCTGGACCCGCTCGGCGAGGGTGTAGACGTCGACCTCGGCGCGGGCACAGGACGGGCAGGCCACGACGTCGAGCCCGCGCTCGCGCAGGTGCAGCGACTCGAGGATGGCGATCCCGGCCTTGACCTCCTCGACGGGGTCGGCCGAGAGCGAGACGCGGATCGTGTCGCCGATGCCCTCGGCGAGCAACGTGCCGATGCCCACCGCGGACTTGATGTTGCCGGTCTTGGGCGGACCCGCCTCGGTGACGCCGAGATGGAGGGGGTAGTCGCAGCGCTCGGCGAGCAGCCGGTAGGTCTGGATCATCACCCAGGGGTCGGAGTGCTTCACCGAGATCTTCGTGTCGTAGAAGTCGACGTCCTCGAGGAGGCGGGCCTCGCCCAGCGCGCTCTCGACGAGCGCCTCGGGCGTGACGCCGCCGTGGCGCTCGAGCACGACGTCCTCGAGTGAGCCGCCGTTGACCCCGATGCGGATGGGGACCCCGCGCTCCTTCGCCGCGTCGCCGATGACCCGCACCTTCTCGTGCTTGCGGATGTTGCCCGGGTTGATGCGCACGCCGGCGCACCCGGCCTCGATCGCGGCCATCGCGTACTTCCACTGGAAGTGGATGTCGGCGATGATCGGCACCGGGGACTTCTCGGCGATCGTCGCGAGGGCGTCGGCGTCCTCGTTGCGCGGCACCGCGACGCGCACGATGTCGACGCCGGCCGCCTGCAGGGCCGCGATCTGCTGCAACGTGGCGTTGACGTCGTGGGTCGGCGTCGTCGTCATCGACTGCACGCTGACCGGCGCGCCCCCGCCGACCGGCACGTCGCCGACGTGCAGCGCCCGCGTCGGGCGGCGCCGCGGCGGCTGGTGGTGGGCGGGCAGCGCGGGATCAGGAGCCGGCTGGTTGATGAGCGGCAAGGTCGTGCCCACGGTGTCAGGGCCTCCCGGTCGGTGACGGAGCAGCGGACGGTGCGGCGCGCCCGCAAGGGCCAGGGTACCGCCCACCAACGGTCCTCACGCCCCTTGCGGCCCGGTGAGGTCGGCCTCGCGGACGAAGCCGCGCTGACGATGACGCCCGGGCGCGGCGGCGGGCTACTCGAAGAGCCCCGAGACGGGGTTGACGATGTCGATGTAGATCGCCGTCGCGGCGAAGCCGACGACGAGCAGGAGCACCGCGAGGGCGAGCGGGGTGACCACCGCCGGGGAGAGCTCCCAGTCGGGCGTCTTGCCGAGGAGGCGACGCACCCCGTTGACCGTCGACTCGATCGCGAGCTGCGCGAGGTGCCCGCCGTCGAAGGGCGGGAGCGGGATGATGTTGAGGAAGCCGATGACGATCTGGATCTGGATCATCAGCAGCAGCACGCCCGACCAGGCGTCGGCGCTGCCGAGCGCCCCGACGGCCTGGCCGATGCCGACGACGCTGATCGGCCCGGCGTCGCTGCGCGGTGTCTCGCCGTCGGCCTGCGCGAGCCAGGCGCTCAGCGACTCGGGGCTCAGCGCCTGGCCGAGGCCCCGGATGAAGGCATTGGTCTGCGCGAACAGCGAGGCGTCGCCGACGAACGTCGCGACCACCGCCTCGCCCGGACCGTAGGACACGAACTGCGGCAGGCCCGCGATGGCCACGCCGAGGAACCCGCGCTCCTCGCCCTCGGGGTCGGTCTCGGGCAGCGTCGCGGTGAGGACCTGCTCCTCGCCGTCGCGCAGCACCGCGATCTCGATCGACTCCCCCGGGCGCGCGGCGATCGCGTCGACGGCCGCCTCCGGGTCGGTCGCGTCCTCGCCGGCGATCGTGAGGAACTCGTCACCGGGCTCGAGGCCGGCGGCCTCCGCGGCGGTGCCCTCCTCGACGCCGCCGACCGCGGCGTTCACGACCGGTTGCATGCCGTCGAAGCGCGGGAGCTCGGAGAAGGTCAGCCCGCCCCAGATGAGCAGCGCGGCGAGGACGAAGTGGGTCACGACCCCGGCGACGAGGACGATGGCGCGCTGGTAGGGCGGGTGGTTGTAGAAGGCGCGGGGCTCGTCGACGGGATCGACGGGCTCGGAGCGGCTCATCCCCGCGATCTTCACGAAGCCGCCGGCGGGGATCGCCTTGATGCCGACCTCGGTCTCGCCCCGCTGGGTCGACCACAGCGTCGGACCGAAGCCGATGAAGAAGCGCTCCGCCTTCATGCCGAACCGGCGCGCGGTCCAGAAGTGCCCCGCCTCGTGGATGACGATCGAGAGGACGAGGACGCCGAAGAACAGGGCGATCGCCATCGTCTACCTCTCCCCGGACAGCCGTGACCGGGCTCGCCGCCGGGCCCAGCGGTCGGCGGCGAGCACGGTCTCGAGATCCGCCGCCGGCACGGGCTCGTGCTCCTCCAAGACTGCCGCGACGACGGCCTCGATGCCGAGGACGTCGACCTCGTCGGCGAGCAGCGCGGCGACGGCCTCCTCGTTCGCGGCGTTGTAGACCGCCGGGGCGGTGCCCCCGGCCCTGCCGGCGGCCTCGGCGAGGGCGAGCATGGGGAAGGTCTCGCGGTCCACGGGCTCGAAGCGCAGGTCGAGCGGCAACGTCCAGTCGGTGAGCGCGGGGGCGTGGGCCAGGCGGGCGGGGTGCGCGAGCGCGAGCTGGATCGGCAGGCGCATGTCCGGTGGGGAGAGCTTCGCGATCGTCGCCCCGTCGCAGAGCTCGACCATGCTGTGGACGATCGACTGCGGGTGCACGACGACCTCGATCGCGTCGTAGGCCACGTCGAAGAGCAGGTGCGCCTCGATGACCTCGAGGCCCTTGTTCGCCAGCGTCGCGGAGTTCACGGTGATGACCGCGCCCATGTCCCACGTGGGGTGGGCGAGCGCGTCGGCGGCGCGCACGCCGGCGAGTTCCCCGCGTCGTCGGCCCCTGAACGGCCCACCCGAGGCGGTGACGAGGAGCCGGGTGACCTCCCCGGGGTCGGTGCCGCGCAGCGCCTGCGCGAGCGCGGAGTGCTCGGAGTCGACCGGCAGCAGCCAGCCGTGGCGCAGCCCCCCCAGCGGTGGGGGCGCCCCACCGGGAGTGCACCCGCCGAGGGGGTGCGCGCCGTGGCGGTCGGCCGCGCGCGCGGCGGCAGCGAGGACGAGGTCGCCGCCGACGATGAGCGACTCCTTGTTCGCGAGCGCGACCGGCGTGCCCGCCTCGAGCGCAGCGAGCGTGGAGCGCAGCCCCGCCGCGCCGGTGATGCCGTTGAGGACGAGGTCGGCAGGCGCGGCGGCGAGCGCGGCGACGCCCTCGACGCCCTCGAGCACCTCGACGTCGGGCGCGAGCGTGTCCCGGGCGACGGCGGCTGCGCCGGCGTCGGCGAGTGCGACATGGCCGGCTCCGGTGGCCCGGGCCTGCGCGACGAGGGTCTCGACGTCGCGGCCGGCAGCGAGCCCCGCGACGGTGAAGGCCCCGGGGTTGGCGTCGAGGACCTCGAGGGCCTGGGTGCCGATCGAGCCGGTGGAGCCGAGGATCGTGACCCGGCGTGGGCTCATCGTCGGGCCTCGTCGAGCCGCTCGGCGGCGCCGATCGCCGCCGGCAGGATGCGCCCGGAGCCCAGCCGGTAGGTGGCGTAGAGCTGCCCGCAGGCGGCGTCGATGTCGGTGCCCCGGTTCGCACGGATCGTCGCGGGCAGGCCCGCGTCGGTGAGGCGCCGGCAGAACGCCCGCTGCGCCGCGACCGGCGGCGCGGTCCACGACACCCCCGGGGTGGGGTTCATGGGGATGAGGTTGAGGTGCGCCGCGCCACGCCCGGCGAGCAGGGCTGCGAGCCGCTCGGCGTGCTCGGGCTGGTCGTTGATCCCGTCGATGAGCACGTACTCGAAGGTCACCCGCCGCCCGGTGACCTCGGCGTGCTCGGCGGCCGCGGCGAGGACCTCGGCGAGGGGGTGTCGGCGGTTGGCAGGCACGAGGTCGTCGCGCAGCGCGTCGTCGGGGGCGTGCAGGCTCACCGCGAGCCGCACCGGCAGGCCGAGCGCGGTGAGCTGGCGCATCGCCGGCACGAGCCCGATCGTGGAGACGGTGACCGATCGCGCGCTGAGGCCGAAGCCGCGCTCGGCGTCGGTGAGCCAGCGCACCGCCCCGAGCGTGCCGGCGACGTTGGCGAGCGGCTCGCCCATGCCCATGAAGACGACGTTGGTGACGTGGTCGGGTGCGCCGTCCACGGCGATCGCACCGGAGGCGAGGAGGCGCTGCATGACGGTGACCTGGCGGACGATCTCCCCAACGGTGAGCTGGCCGCGCAGGCCGGCCTGGCCGGTCGCGCAGAACGGGCAGCCCATCGCGCAACCGGCCTGGGTGGAGATGCAGACCGTGGCGCGCGCCCGCTCCCGCTCGCCCCCGGCGGGGTAGAGCATCAACACGCTCTCGATCTCCTCCCCCGAGGGCTGCATGCGCAGGAGGACCTTGCGCGTGAGCCCGCCGTCGGCGCTGGCTTCGGCGACGAGCTCGGGGGGCGGGGCGAGGACGTCGGCCAGACGGCGACGCAGTCGCGCGGGGAGGTCGCTCATCTCCCGAGGGTCGTCGACGCCGCGGGCGAGCCAGGCCCGTAGCTGGGTGAGGCGGTAGTGCGGCTCGTCGCCGAGCGCGGCGGCGAGCTCCGCGTCGCTCGCCGCGTAGGGGTCGAGCGCCGCGGGGGTGAGGGCGTCGGTCATCGCAGGTCAGGCTCCCGGGGGTGGCGCGGCTGCCGGGACTCGCCGGCGCTCAGCTGCCGACGGCGAGCAGGAGCAGATGGGCGGCCGGCAGCGCGAAGAGGATCGAGTCCACCCGGTCCATGATGCCTCCGTGGCCCGGGACGATGCTGCCGAGGTCCTTGACGCCGAGGTCACGCTTGACGAGGGACTCGGTGAGGTCGCCGAGCGTGGCCGCAGGCACGACGACGACGCCGAGCAGGAGCGCGGTCGTGAGGTCGAAGCCGGGCAGCCGGGCGGTGACGAGCGCGGCGATGACGAGGACCGTCACGAGCCCCCCGAGCAGGCCCTCCCAGGTCTTGGCGGGGCTCACCCGCGGCGCGAGCTTGTGGCGACCGAACGCGGCACCGAACCCGTAGGCGCCGATGTCGTTGGTGACCGCGAGGGCGATGACCGCGAGGACCGCCCACTCGCCGTGCTCCCGGGCGAGCAGCAGCCCGAGGTGGCTGGCGAGGAACGGCACCCACAGCCCGCCGAGCAGCGTCGTCGAGATCGTCGGCACGACACGCTCACGGTCGGTGCCGAGGAAGACCCACACCACCGCACCGAGGAGCAGGAGGAGCACCCCGAGGGCCTGCGCGGAGGGCCCGACCCAGTAGGCGCCGAAGAGCATGACGAGCCCGGCGCCGCCGGCCACCGGCGTCGCGGGGCGCACGCCCTGCTCGCGGACGGCGACGTCGAGCTCGAGGAGGGCGATGACGAGCAGCGCGCCGACGAAGGCGAGCAGCAGGAGCGCGCTCGTGAAGAGCGAGCCGAGCAACGCTGCGGCGAGCACGAGCCCCGAGGCGATCGCCAGCGGCAGGTTGCGCCCCGCCGTGCGCCGGCGCCCGGGCTCGACCGACGGGTCGCCCTCCCCCCGGTCCTCCGTGCTCGCCGCGTCGCGCTGCGGCCCGTCCTCGCCGTCGATGTCCCGTCCCCCCATGACCGTGCCCGCCGGGACGGACGCCGTCGTGGCGCCGCCGCCGGGCTCCTGCCGACCTTGCGCCCTCAGACCTCGAGGAGCTCCTGCTCCTTGTTGCCGAGGTGCTCGTCGATCTCGCCGATGTGCCGGTCAGTGAGCTTCTGCAGCTGCTGCTCGCCGCGACGCTGCTCGTCCTCGGTGATCGCGCCCTCGTCGGTGAGGTCGGCGAGGTCGGACTTGGCCTGCCGGCGGGCGTTGCGGATCGCGATGCGCCCCTCCTCGGCGCGCTCACGGGCGATCTTCACGAACTCCTTGCGACGCTCCTCGGTGAGCTCGGGGAAGACCACGCGGATGAGTTGGCCGTCGTTGGAAGGGTTGAGCCCGAGGTCGGCGGACTGGATCGCGCGCTCGATCTCGCGCAGGGCCGACTGGTCGTAGGGGTTGATCGCGAGCATCCGCGGCTCGGGCACGCTGATCCCGGCGATCTGCTGCAGCGGCGTCTTCGTGCCGTAGTACGACACGGGCAGGTCGGCGACGAGGTTGGGGTTGGCGCGCCCGGTGCGGATCTTGCCGAACTCGCTCTGGGTGTGGCGCACCGTGGCGGCCATCTTGTGCTTGGCCTCGGCCAGGACGTCATCGATCACGACTGCGCTCCTTCCTCGACGGGCGTGTGGACGAGCGTGCCGATGGGCTCGCCGTCGACGACGCGCCAGATGTTGCCCTCTCGCAACAGCTCGAAGACGACGATCGGCAGCCGGTTGTCCATGCACAGGCTGATCGCCGTGGCGTCCATGACCTTGAGGCCGCGCGAGAGCGCCTCGAGGTGGGTGAGCTCGGTGAAGCGCAGCGCGTCGGCGTCGCCACGGGGGTCGCGGTCGTAGACCCCATCGACGCCGGTGCCCTTGAGGATCGCCTCGGCGCCGATCTCGAGCGCGCGCTGCGCCGCGGCGGTGTCGGTGGAGAAGTACGGCGCCCCGAGCCCGCCGGCGAAGATCACGAGCCGGCCCTTCTCGAGGTGACGGATCGCGCGGCGACGGATGTAGGGCTCGGCGAGCTCCTGCATCGACACCGCCGACTGCACCCGGGTCGGCAACCCCTGCTTCTCCACGGCGTCCTGCAGCGACAGGGCGTTGATCACCGTGGCGAGCATGCCCATGTGGTCGGCGCTCGAGCGGTCCATGCCCGAGGCCTGCGGGGCGCTGCCACGGAAGATGTTGCCACCCCCGACGACGACGCCGATCTCGACCCCGCGGGCGGCGACCTCGGCGAGCTGCTCGGCGATCGAGTGGACGATCGCCGGGCTGATGCTCGCGTCGGCGTCGGCGAAGGCCTCCCCGGAGAGCTTGAGGAGGATCCGCCGGTACTTCGGGCCGCTGTCCACCCTGACCTCGCTTCGTCAGCGCCGTGTGGCTCGCAGGATCCTACCGGGCGCCGGGGTGACGGCGTCCACCCTCACGGCGGTCGGGCCGGGTTCCGGGCCGCCCGCGACGACCCGCCGCGGGCGGGGCGGTCAGCCGCCGATCTGGAAGCGCGCGAAGCGCGCGAGGACGACCTTCTCCCCGCTCGTGCGCTGGAACTCCTCGAGGAGGTCGGCGATCGTGCGCTTGTCGTCCTTCACGAACGGCTGGTTGAGCAGGACCTTCTCCTTGTAGAAGGCCTTGATCTTGCCGTCGACGATCTTCTCGACGATGTGCTCGGGCTTGCCCTCCTCGAGGGCCTGCTTGCGGGCGAACTCCCGCTCGGCCTCGAGGGTCGCCTCGTCGACCTCCTCCTCGCGCACGACCACCGGGCGCATCGCCGCGATGTGCATCGCGACGTCGTTGGCGAGGTCGCGGAAGCCCTCGCCCTTGGCGACGAAGTCGGTCTCGCAGTTGAGCTCGACGAGCACGCCGACCTTCGGGGGCAGCCCCGGCGTCGGCCTGTGCAGGTAGCTGTGGACGAGGCCCTCCGACGCGCTGCGCTCGCCGGCGCGGTCGGCCATGCGCGCGCCCGTGCGCTCGCGCACGAGGTCGGCGGCGGCGTCGAAGTCGCCGTCGGCGTCGACGAGCGCCTTCTTGCAGTCCATCATCCCGGCGCCGGTGGCCTCGCGCAGGCGCTTGACGTCGGCGGCAGTGAACTCGGGCACGACAGTTCCTCCTCAGGGTGGGGCTCGGGGGTCGGGCTGGGGGATGGGCCTTGGCGGGCGGGGTCAGGCGTCGGGCTCGCCCGGCGAGCCCTCGTCGGACTCCTCGCTCGGGCGCTCCCCGGTGGCGCTGGCGGCCTGCTCGGCGCGCAGGGCCTGCTCCCACTCGGCGAGGGGCTCGGCCTGTGCAGGGTCCTGGGCGGCGGGTGCGGCCTCGGGCTCGGGCTGGGCACCGGGTGCGGCCTCGGGCTCGGGCTCGACGTCGGGCGTCGACCCGCTGGCCTGGGCGGCGGCCGCGGCGGCCTCCTCCTGCTGCAGGGCGATCTCCCACTCGGTGAGCGGCTCGGCCTCGGGCTCGGCGACGCTCGGGCCGGTCGCCGCCGCGGCGGCCGCCGCAGCCTGCTCGGCGACGACGTCGTCGGCGGAGCGGGCGGCACGGGCCTGGTGGCCCTCGGCGACGGCATCGGCGATGAGCTTGGTGAGCAGCGCGCCGGAGCGGATGGCGTCGTCGTTGCCGGGGATGACGTACTGCACGACGTCGGGGTCGCAGTTCGTGTCGACGACGGCCACGACGGGGATGCCGAGGCGGTTGGCCTCCTTGACGGCGATCTCCTCCTTGACGGTGTCGACGATCCAGATCGCGCTCGGCAGCTTCGTCATGCCGCGGATCCCACCGAGGTTCTGCTCGAGCTTGGCGTACTCGCGCTGGAGCTGGAGGCCCTCCTTCTTCGGCAGGCGCTCCATGGTCTCCGAGCCGATGAGCTCCTCGAGCTCGCGCAGACGCGCGAGGCGGCCCTTGATCGTCTCGAAGTTCGTGAGCATCCCGCCGAGCCAGCGGTAGTTGACGTAGGGCATCGTCACGCGCTGGGCCTGGGTCTCGATGGCCTCCTGCGCCTGCTTCTTCGTGCCGACGAAGAGGACGCTGCCGCCCTTGGCCACGCTGTCGCGCACGAAGTTGTACGAGCGCTCGAGCATCGCGATCGTCTGCTGGATGTCGATGATGTAGATGCCGTTGCGCTCGGTGAGGATGTAGCGCTCCATCTTCGGGTTCCAGCGGCGCGTCTGGTGGCCGAAGTGGACGCCG
>SLNF01000098.1 GCA_007133145.1 Nitriliruptorales bacterium | reverse complement strand
GAGGGCGAACTCGATGGCCGGCCCTCGCGCCGGCGCGCCGCGCTCGTCGGGGCGGGGCTCAGCCTCGCCGTCGGGGTGCTGGCCTGGTGGCGCAACCGCGGGTGAGCCCGGCGGTGGAGGACCGCAGCCGGTACCGCACACCCGCCCGGTAGGCTCGCGGGGTCAGCCCGACCTCCCAGGGGCCGGCCGGTCGACCCGGGCGGGCGACCCCTGAGGGCCGCCCCGGGCGCGCGCGTCGGAGCGGGGGCGGCGGGCACCGCGGTGAGCAGTGAGGTGAGCATGGCCAAAGCCCGGACCCAGGCGCGCTGTCAGGCCTGCGGCCACGTCGAGCCACGCTGGGTCGGCCGCTGCCCCGCCTGCGAGGCCTGGGGCACCCTCGAGGAGGAGACCAAGGCCCGCGCGCAGCCTTCCGGGCAGCGCCGCTCGAGCGCGTTGCGGGCCCGCCCGATCGCCGAGGTGTCCACCGACGCGCGGGCGCGGCTCGCGACGGGCTCGGGTGAGCTCGACCGTGTCCTCGGTGGCGGACTCGTCGCCGGGTCGGTCACCCTCGTCGGCGGCGAGCCCGGCGCGGGCAAGTCGACCCTGCTGCTGCAGGCCGCCGACGCCCTCGCGCGGGTGGGGCGCACGGTGCTCTACGTCTCCGCCGAGGAGTCCGCCGGGCAGGTGCGCCTGCGCGCCGAACGGCTCGGGGCCGTCGACGGCGGGGTCCTGCTCGCGAGCGTCGCCGAGCTGCCGGTGATCCTCGACCTCGTCGAGGTCCACGGGCCCGACGTCCTCATCGTCGACTCGATCCAGACGGTGCGTGACCCCGAGGTCGGCGGCGTGCCCGGCGGGCTCGCGCAGGTGCGCGACGGCGCCGCGGCCCTGACCGCGCTCGCGAAGCGTCGGGGCATCGCCGCGGTCCTCGTAGGCCACGTCACCAAGGAGGGCACGCTCGCCGGCCCGCGGGTCCTCGAGCACCTCGTCGACGCGGTCTGCGAGCTCGAGGGTGACCGCCACCATGCCCTGCGGCTGCTGCGCGCGACGAAGAACCGCTACGGCTCGGTCGGTGAGGTCGGGTGCTTCGAGATGGGCGAGGCCGGCCTCGTCGACGTCGCCGACGCCGGTCGGCTCTTCGTCGGCGACGCCGAGGGCGCGACCGGCGTCGCGGTCACCCTCGCCCTCGAGGGCTCGCGCCCGCTCGCCTGTGAGGTGCAGGCCCTCGTCGCGCCGACGAGCCTCGCGAACCCGCGGCGCGCCGCGAGCGGGCTCGACGGCCAGCGGCTGCACCTGCTCGCCGCGGTGCTCGAGCGGCGGGCCCGGGTCGCGCTCGGTGAGGCCGATCTCTACGCCTCGACGGTCGGCGGGCTGCGCCTGACCGAGCCGGCCGTCGACCTCGCCCTGTGCCTCGCGATCGCCTCGAGCCGCACCGAGAGGCCAGTGCCCTCCGGCCTCGTCGCCCTGGGGGAGGTCGGCCTGGCCGGGGAGCTGCGCCTCGTGGCCCAGACCGAGCGGCGTCTCGCTGAGGCCGCGCGGCTCGGCTTCACCCGCGCCCTCCTACCACGTGCGTATGATGGCCCCGCCCACGGGCTCGTCCTCGAGCGGGAGCCGGACCTGCACAGCGCGCTCGCCGCGGGGCTCGCCGAGGACGGCGGCCCGGCCTGACGTCGAGCGATTGCGAGGAGCTCCGAGGTGGCCTCCCGGGACGAGCGCCTGCTCACGGTCCTCCAGCGCATGGCGCCCGGCACCCCGCTGCGTGAGGGCATCGACCGCATCATCAAGGCCTCGAAGGGCGCGATCATCGTCATCGGCCACGCCGAGGAGGTCGACCCGCTCATCTCCGGGGGCTTCAAGCTCTCGGCGAAGTTCACCGCCCAGCGGCTCTCCGAGGTCGCGAAGATGGACGGGGCGATCGTGCTCGACGACAGCCTCGAGCGGATCATGTTCGCCAACGTCCACCTCGTGCCCGACCCGAAGATCCCCACGAGCGAGACCGGCACGCGCCACCGCACCGCCGAGCGCGTCGCGAAGCAGACCGGCAAGCCGGTCATCAGCGTCTCGGAGTCGATGCGCATCGTCTCGCTCTACGTCGACGCGACGAAGCACACCCTCGAGGAGATCAGCTCGATCCTCTTCCGCGCGAACCAGGCGCTGTCGACGCTCGAGCGCTACCGGAGCCGGCTCGACGAGGTCTCGAGCTCCCTGTCGGCCCTCGAGATGGAGCACGTCGTGAGCCTGCGCGACGTCGTGAGCGTCCTTCAGCGCGGTGAGATGGTGCGCCGCATCGCCGAGGAGATCGAGGCCTACGTCGCCGAGCTCGGCAGCGACGGCCGGCTGCTCGAGCTCCAGCTCGAGGAGCTCATGAGCGGGGTCGAGCGTCAGCGCCGTCTCGTCGTGGCCGACTACAACCCCGACCGTCGTCGCAAGGTCGACACGATCCTCGCCCAGCTCGACGCCATCGAGGCCAACCAACTCCTCGAGAGCTGGCGCATCGCGTCGGCGCTGGGCTTCGCCGACGACAACGGAGGGCTCGACCAGTCGCTCGCACCGCGGGGCTACCGGATGCTCTCACGCATCCCGCGCCTGCCGTGGACGATCGTCGAGCGCCTCGTCGACCGCTTCGGCTCCCTCGCGAGGGTCATGGAGGCCGACCTCGTCGCCCTCGACGAGGTCGAGGGCATCGGCGAGGCGCGGGCGCGCTCGATCAAGGAGGGGCTCGCGCGCCTCGCGGAGTCCTCGATCCTCGAGCGCTACGCCTGAGCGTCGGCGCGCCCGGGCGGCCCCGGCCCCGCCCGGGGTCCCGACATCCGACCGTGGTCGTAGGCCAGCTGCCTCTGCTCCCGGGCGAACGTGGCTCTGACCTGGGCTTTTGGCTTTCCTTCGTGGCCAATCCATGGTACGGTGCTCCCCCGCTATCGACCTGCGCCGCATGTGGGCTGCCGGCGCGCACGGAGGGACGAACGCATGAGCTACGCCGTTGGCGACACCGTCGTGTACCCCCACCACGGCGCTGCGGTCATCGAGAAGCGCGAGAAGCGCAACCTCGCGGGTGAGGAACGCGACTACCTCGTGCTGCGACTCACCTACGGCGACCTCACCCTGATGGTGCCCGCCGACGCCTGTGAGGAGGTCGGCCTGCGCGACGTCTGCTCGCAGAAGGACGTCGACGCGGTCTGGGACGTCCTGCGCGAGCGGGACTTCAGCATGCCGACGAACTGGTCGCGCCGCTTCAAGGCCAACTACGAGAAGATGAAGTCCGGCGACATCTTCGAGGTGGCCGAGGTCGTGCGCAACCTCGCGCTGCGTGAGCGCGACAAGGGCCTGTCGGCCGGTGAGAAGCGCATGCTCACGAAGGCGCGCCAGATCCTCGTCTCCGAGCTCTCGGCGGCGATCAAGGAGAGCGAGGAACGTACCGAAGACCTCATCGAGGAGATCCTCGCCGTCTGAGGGGAGCCGTCGGCGGCTCCCAGGGAGCCGCGATGCCACCCCAGCTCCGAGCCACGCCCCCGCGCGCCAGCCGCGGGGGAACGGTCTTCGTCGAGGTCGTCCGACTCGCCGTCGTCGTGCTCGCCACCGCGGTGGCCTTCGAGACCGCCGGCGCCGTCCTCGACGCCTCCCGTGGCGGCCGCGAGGTCGGTCTCGAGCCCGAGACGGTGCGCCTGTCGGGCACGGTCGTCGGGGCCGGGCTCGGCTACGTCCTCGGCGGCACCCTCGGGCGCTTCGCCCTCGGGAGGGTCGACGCTGCCGAGGGCCATCTCGCGCGCATCTCCGGCGGGCAACTCGTCGCCATGCTGCTCGGCGGGCTCGCAGGACTGCTGCTCGCCGCGGCGTTGACCTGGCCGGTGCTCCTGCTCGCCGGGCGCACGCTGCTCGCCGTCCCCCTCGCCGGGCTCGTCATCACCTTGCTCGTCGCCGGCGGGGCGCGCCTGGGCTTCCATCGCGGCGGGGACCTCATGCGCTACGTCGGCGCGAGCGGGCGTCTCGACGTGACCACCCCGTCGCGCGGCAGCGCCGTCAAGCTCATCGACACCTCGGCCCTCGTCGACGGGCGGCTGCTCGACGTGGCCCGTGCAGGCTTCCTCGAGGGCACGCTCGTCGTCCCGCGGTTCGTGCTCTTCGAGCTCCAGGGACTCGCCGACGCCGGCGAGGAGGAGCGCCGTGCCCGCGGGCGTCGCGGACTCGACGTCCTCGCCGGTCTGCAGCGCTCCTCCGGGGTGGCCGTCGAGGTCTCCGAACGGGACTACCCCGAGGTCGTCGAGGTCGACGCGAAGCTCCTGTCGATGGCCGAGGACCGCGGCGCGGCGCTCGTCACCGTCGACGGCAACCTCGCGCGTGTCGCCGAGGTGCAGGGCGTGCGGGTGCGCAACCTCAACGCGCTCGCCGACACGTTGCGCCCGCCGGTGCTGCCCGGCGAGATCCTCGAGCTCAAGGTCACCCGGCGCGGCCGTGAGCCGGGCCAGGGGGTCGGCCACCTCGCCGACGGCACGATGGTCGTCGTCGAGTCGGCCGCCGAGCAGGTCGGCGAGACCGTCGGCGCGGAGGTGACCTCCATCCTCTCGAGCCCCCGTGGGCGCATGGTCTTCGGCACCCGGGTCGAGGCCGCCCCGCTGCGGCGCCACGCCGCCGGCCCCGCTGGTTGACAGCGGCCGGGCCGACCCCGATCGTGGTGTCACCGATGGCCGGAGAGGTCACACTTGTGCGAGTCGGGGTGGCATGGCGCACCGGCGCGGGGAACGCCTGGCGGAGGCCGCGAGGCTCTACTACGTCGAGGAGTTGACGCAGGCGGAGGTCGCCGCGCGGCTCGGTACGACGCGGTCGAACGTCTCCCGCATGCTCAGCGCCGCGCGCCGTGAGGGCGTCATCCGCTTCCACGTCGTGCATCCCCTGCGCCGCCAGCGTGCCCTCGAGGAGTCCCTCGTGGAGGTCTTCGGCCTCGACGAGGCGGTCGTGCTCGCCGCCGACGCGGGCGGGGACCCGCTCGAACGGGTCGGCGAGCTCGCCGCGCGCTGGCTCGCCGAGCGCATCGAGAGCGGCCAGCGCATGACGCTGTCGTGGGGGCGTACGCTCGCGAAGGTCGCCGAGCACCTCGATGTCGAGCGGGCCTACGACGTCGAGGTCGTCCAGCTCGGCGGGGACCTCCAGCTCGAGCCGCGCCTGTCCGGGCACGAGCTCGTCCGGGAGTTCGCCGCGCGGCTCGGGGGTCAGTACTCCTACCTCCACGCGCCGGCCTTCCTCGACAGCCCGACGACGGTGGCCGACCTGCGCGCTCACCGCTCGATTGCGACGGAGCTCGAGAAGGCCCGCGCCGCCGACCTCGCCCTCGTCGGCGTCGGGCGGTTCGGGCACGGCTTCGCCGCGCAGATCCTCCAGTCGACGTACCTCGACGAGGGCGAGCGGCAGGCGCTCGAGGACCTCGAGCCTGCCGGGGACATCGCCGCGCGGTTCTATGATGACGACGGTCGCGAGCTCGCAAGCCCGCTCGCCGACCGCGTGCTGGCCCTCAGCCTCGACGAGCTCCGGGCGATCCCCAACGTCGTCGCGGTGGTGGCAGGGCCAGGCAAGGCACGGGCGATCTGGGCAGCGATGCGTGGATCGCTCGTCGACGTGCTCATCTGCGACCAGGCTGCCGCAGCGATGGCGCTGCACCTCGAGCGCGAGACGGCGGCCTGAGACGAGCACCCAGCGAGAGGAACCGGCATGGACGTGCGCATGGACGCCGAGATCTGCGCGGTCGGCGACCTCGCCTCGCAGTTCTTCGAGGAGGGCATCGTCATCCTCTTCGGCGAGCACGCGCCCGAGGAGCTCGCGGAGTTCGCCGTCCTGCACCGCTGCCACGAGGTCATCGGTGGTGTGACCCCCGGAGACCGGGTCCTCCTCGGTGATGCCGAGCTCACCGTCACCGGTGTGGGGTCGGTCGTCAACGAGCACCTGCCCGCGCTCGGGCACCTCGTGCTCAAGCGCGACGGCCGCCACGAGCCCCAGCTGCCGGGTGACCTGTGCTGCGACGAGGGCGCGATCCCCGAGCTCGCCGTCGGCATGCCCCTGCGCATCCTCGGCCCCGAGCAGGGCTGAGCCGCGCCTCAGCCGCTCCAGCGCGCGGCGAGGGCCTCGACGGCGAAGAGGTCCTCGACGAAGGTCACCTTGATGTTGTCGCGGTCGCCCTCGACGACGTGGACGTCGAGGGCGCTGAACCGCGCGACGGTCTCGGCGGTGTCGACGCCGGCGAAGCCGGCGACCTCCGCTCTGCGGAAGGCCGTGAGCAGCTCCGGTCCCCGGAAGGCCTGCGGGGTCTGCACCCGCCGGAGGTCGTCGGTCGCCACCGGCTCGGCTGCGCCGCCCCCGCTGCTGGTGCGCAGGAGCACGGGCGCGTCGACCGCGAGGCCGGGGATCGCCCCGCCGTGGCGTCGGGCTGCCGTGAGCACGCGCTCGAGCAGGCTCGCGCGCACGAACGGTCGCGCCGCGTCGTGGATGCAGACGAGCTCGACCACGCCCGTGTCGATGTCGCCGGCGAGGACCTCGAGGCCGGCGCGCTCGCTCGCGTGGCGGGTCGTCCCGCCGATGACGACCGCGGCGAGCTTGCCGACGGGATGCTCGGCGAGCAGGGCCTCGGCGCGCTCGGTGTCCTCGGCCCGGATGACGAGGACGACCTGCGCGATGCTCTCGGCGGCGTCGAAGGCCGCGAGCGACCACGCCAGCAACGGCCGGCCGCCGACCGGCAGGTAGACCTTGTTCTCGCTGGCCTGGAGACGCGTTCCCGCGCCGCCGGCGAGCACGATCGCCGCGGAGCTCATCGTTCGGGCAGCCTGCCCTGCGCCGTGGCCGCGTAGGCCTGCACGCGCGACGGGCGGCCGCAGCGCCCGGCCACGGTGAGGTGAAGGCAGGGGCGCATGGGCGCATACTAGTGGGGCGGATCGACGATGCCGGAGAGGGGCCGCGCGGCGTCCGCTGCGGCGACCACGGCATCACCCCCGCCGGCGAGACGAGAGAGGATGCGCTCTGCACCCCTTCGCGAGCCCTTCGACCATGCAGCCGCCTGTCGGCGCGTCCGGGGGCGCTCGGGCGCACCCCCTACGTCGCGTCGACGTCGGGTGGGTGGGCTGAGCATGTGGGGTGTCCTCTGCGCCGACGCCGAATCGGGCGCTCTCGGCGAGCACACCGCACCCCTGCGCGACGCCCTCGAAGGTGTCGTCGTGGTCTCCCGTCACGCGGCCGCGCCGGCGGGCACGCCCTGCCCCACCGACGGCACGCGCCTCTCGGGACTGATTGCCGGGCTGCGTGAGGTGCCCGACGACGTCGCCCTCGTCGCGCTCATCGAGGTCGACGGTATCGCCGCCGACGGCCCCGAGCTCGTCGCGAAGATGCGTGCACGGCTCACCGACGACACCGCTGCGGTCGTGCGCGGCGCGCCGGTGACCGACGCGCTCAAGCGCGTCAACGGCTCCGCGGTGCTCGAGGGCGTCTCGCGCACGGGGCTCTTCGTGCCGCAGACCCCGCAGCTGCTGCGGCGCGAGGCCCTCGAGGCGGCGCTCGCCCGAGGCGCGGGGACGGCGACCGACCCGGCGACGCTCCTGCTCGCCGCCGGCTTCGCCGTCGACGTGCTCTGGGGCAGCCCCCTCGACGCCGACGGCCCCGGGACCTGAGCCGCCGGTGCGCATCGGCCAGGGCGTCGACGTCCACGCCTTCGACCCGCGCGCCGACCGGCCGCTCTGCCTCGGTGGCATCACGATCGCCGGTGCGCCGCCGCTCGCGGGACACTCCGACGGCGACGTCGCGCTGCACGCCCTGACCGACGCGCTGCTCGGCGCCGCAGGCCTCGGCGACCTCGGCGGCTTCGTCGGCGTCGACGACCCGGCCGTTTCCGGCGCCGCCTCGCGCGGGTTCCTCGTCGACGCCGCCGCGGCGGTGGCCCGGCAGGGCTGGCGGGTCGCCAACGGTGACCTCACGATCGTCGCGCAGCGGCCACGGCTGGCCGCGCACCTGCCGGCGATGCGCACGGCGATCGCCGACGCCCTCGGGTTGCCCGAGTCCGCAGTCAACGTCAAGGCCACGAGCACCGACCGCCTCGGCTTCCTCGGCCGCGGGGAGGGCATCGCCGCGCTCGCGGTCGTCCTGCTCAGCCCCGCCGGCGAGGGGGCGCCGAGCGCCTAGACTCCCGGCTCATGCGCCTGCACAACACGCTGAGCGGGACCGTCGAGGAGCTCGTGCCGCGCGACGAGGGGCGGGTCGGCCTCTACGTCTGCGGCCCGACCGTCCAGGGCCCCCCGCACTTCGGCCACGCCCGTGCGGTCATCGTGCCCGACGTGCTGCGCCGCTACCTCGAGTGGCGCGGCCACGAGGTCTTCCACGTCCGCAACATCACCGACGTCGACGACAAGATCATCGACCGCGCCGCCGCCGAGGGCCGCCATCCCGCCGAGGTCGCCGAGGCCTTCACCCAGGTATGGGAGACCCAGATCGCCGCGCTCGGCGCCCTGCACCCCCATGTCGTCCCGCGCGCGACCGGCCACATCCCCGAGATGCTCGAGCTCATCGGCGCGCTGCTCGAGCGCGGCGCCGCCTACGAGGCCGGCGGTGACGTCTTCTTCTCGGTGGCGGCCTACCCCGACTACGGCAAGCTCAGCGGCCGCCGGCCCGACGAGCTGCGCGCCGGCGCGCGCATCGACCCCGGCGAGGCCAAGCGCGACCCGGCCGACTTCGCCCTGTGGAAGGCCGCCAAGCCCGGCGAGCCGTCGTGGCCCTCGCCGTGGGGACGCGGCCGCCCCGGCTGGCACATCGAGTGCTCGGCGATGTCGACGAAGTACCTCGGGTCGGGCTTCGACATCCACGCCGGCGGCATCGACCTCGCCTTCCCCCACCACGAGAACGAGATCGCGCAGTACGAGGCCGCCACCGGCGAGCCCTTCGCCCGCACGTGGCTGCACAACGGCCTGCTGCACTTCGAGGGCGGCAAGATGGCGAAGTCGGTGGGCAACATCATCGCCCTCGACGAGGCGATCGACCGCTACGGCGCCGACGCGCTGCGGATGT
>SLNF01000282.1 GCA_007133145.1 Nitriliruptorales bacterium | reverse complement strand
GGATGCGGTCCTTCTCGCCCTCGCCGGTGTAGAGCGTGCCGATCGCCCCGCCGGCGCTCGAGAAGATCGTGAGGACGACGACGACGATGCCCTGCCCGCCGAGGACGTGGAGGAGGTGGCGGAAGACGTTGACGCTGCGCGCCATGTGGTCGAGGTCGTTGGCGAGGGTGAGCCCGATCGTCGCGAAGCCGCTCATCCCCTCGAAGTAGGCGTCGAGGTAGTTCGCGTAGTGCCCGCTGAGCAGCAGCGGGACCGCGGCGAAGACCGGCACGACCGTCCAGATGAGCGCGACGGTGGCAAGCCCCTGCCCCCCGGTCAGGGTCGCGCGGGTCTGCAGCGTCATCCGCGCGAGCGCGCCGACGCTGATGGTCAGCGAGGCGCCGATGACGAAGGCGAGGGCCTCGTTGCGCTCCCCCAGCGCGAGCGCGACGCCGAGCGGGACGAGCATCACCACGCCGATGCCGTAGAGCACCGTGCCGGTGTAGAGACCGATGAGCCGGAGGTCGTCGGCGTCGGGGCGGAAGAGCATCAGACGAGGAGGGCCACGAGGAAGGCGATCGCCGCGGCGGCGGCGACGAGGCCGGCGGTGGCGAGGGCGACGAGGGCGATGCCGATCGCCCCACCCCGCAGCAGCGAGCGGGCCCGGTCGGGGGTGCGCGCCCTCGGCAGCTCCGGCTGCGCGCGCCGGCGCCTCACCGCCGACGCCCCTCGAGGAGGACCCGCCGCAGCTCCTCCTCGACCTCCGGGCGAGTCAGGGCGATGACCTGGTCGCCCGGTTCGATCGTGAGGGCGGCGGTGGGAATGAGCGTCTCGTCGGCGCCGCGGAACACACAGACGATGACCGACTGCTCGGGCAGGGTCATGTCCGACAGCGAGGTCGTCGCCGGCTCGGCATCGTCGGGCACGTCGACCTCGACGAGGTTGATGCGCCCGCCGCGCAGCGTCGAGAGGTGGATGAGCTCGCCGACGGTGAGCTCCTCGCGGATCATCCGGCTGATGAGCGTCGTCGTCGCCACCGGCTCGATGCCCATCCGGCTGAAGAGCTCCTCGTTGCGGGGGGAGTTGACCCGGCTCACCGCCCGCGGCACCTCGAAGGAGGTCCGCGCGAGCTGACAGGCGACGAAGTTCACGTCATCGATGCCGGTCGTGGCGACGAAGACGTTGGCGCGCTCGACGCGTGCCTGCTCCAGGTAGCGCACGTCGCAGGCGTCACCGTGGATGACGAGGAGGTCGTGGTCGCGCAGGAGCCCCTCGCAGCGGTCCTCGACCTCCTCGATGATCGCGACGTCGTGCCCGTCAGCGATGAGGTCGACGGCGATGTAGCGCCCGACCCGGCCGCCACCGGCGATGACGACGTACACCGCTACCCCTGCCGGCCGGCCGCGGCGGCGGTCAGGGGGTTGGCGACCGCGGCGCCGAGCTTGCGGTGCACGCCCTTGCGTGCCGCGGCGGTGAGCACGTCACCCTCCTGGACGCGGTCGTCGAGCTTGGCGATGCGCACCCGCAGCCCACGTTGGAACGCCGCGACGCGCAGGTAGCCGGAGCGCTCGAGCTCGGCGATCGTCATCCCGTGCCCGGCCCGGGTGACCGTCATCTCGACGACCTCGATGTCGCCCTCGTCGAAGGCGACGTGCTGGGGGAAGGTGCCGGCGTGCAGCTCGCCGAGGATCGCCTTGGCCACGAGGCGGGTGCCCGAGACGTAGTGCACGCCCATCTTGCGGTACGACGCCTCGCGCTGGGGGTTGAAGAGCCGCGCGACGGTGTGCTCGACGCCATAGAGCTCGCGGGCGATCTGCACCGCCATGAGGTTGGCGTTGTCGAGGCTCGTCACCGCGACGAAGGCGTCGGCGCGGTCGATGCCCGCCGCCCGCAGGGCCTCCTCGTCGGTGACGTCCCCGGTGACGGTCTCGCCGTTGAAGCTCGCCCCGAGCCGGTCGAAGGCGCGCTCGCCACCGGCGTCGACGACGACGACGTCGTGCTCGCTGCCCGACAGCCACTCCGCGAGCTCGGCGCCCACACGGCCGCACCCGCCGATGATCACGTGCATCCCGGCTCCTCGTCGACCGCCTGAGTATGCCACCGGGCCGCGCGGCTCCGGCCCGTCTGCCGCTGCGTCAGCCGGACCCCTGCCCGGCCCGGCACACGGCACGTCGCGTCATCGGCGGGGCGCACTACAGTGGGCGCATGACTGAGGGTTCCGCGCCGCTGTCCGTCCTGCTCGCTGCCCCAAGGGGCTTCTGCGCCGGCGTCGAGCGCGCCGTCGACGTCGTCGAGATCGCGCTCGAGCGGTACGGCGCACCGATCTACGTGCGCCATGCGATCGTGCACAACACGCGCGTCGTCGCCGACCTCGAGCGCAAGGGCGCGGTCTTCGTGGAGGACGAGCACGAGGTGCCCGAGGGTGGCCGGCTCGTCTTCAGCGCCCACGGCATTCCCCCGCAGGTGCGCGAGAACGCCGACCGACTCGGCCTCGAGACGATCGACGCGACCTGCCCGCTCGTGACGAAGGTGCACTACGAGGCGCGGGACTTCGCCGCCGATGGCTACGACATCATCCTCATCGGCCACGCCGGCCACCAGGAGGTCGTCGGTACGACCGGGCACGCACCGGAGGCCATCCACCTCGTCGAGACACCCGAGGACGTCTGGGCGCTCGACCTGCCCGACCATGACAAGGTCGCCTACATCACCCAGACGACGCTCTCGGTCGACGAGGCCAGCGAGGTCGCCGCGGCGATCCACGAGCGCTTCCCCAACGTCCGGGGCCCCCGCGGCGAGGACATCTGCTACGCGACGACGAACCGCCAGGAGGCCACGAAGGTGCTCGCTGAGCGCGCCGACGTCGTCCTCGTCGTCGGCAGCGACACGTCCTCGAACTCCAAGCGCATGGTCGAGGTCGCTCTCGCCCACGGCGCCCCGGCCGCCCACCTCGTCGACAGCGTCGAGGGGCTCGAGGAGGCCTGGCTCGACGGGGTCGCCACGGTCGGGCTCACGTCGGGCGCGAGCGCGCCCGAGGAGCTCGTCGAGGAGCTCATCGCCGCGCTCGAGGCCCGGCCGCAGGGCGCGGAGGTCCGCACCGTCGAGGTCGTGCCCGAGGACGTCCACTTCGCCCTGCCCAAGGAGCTACGGGCCCTGCCGACGGTCGGCTAGGCGGGCCGGCGTGGGCCCTGCCGACGGTCGGCTGGCCGGGCCGACGTGCGCGGCGGCGCACGCCGACCCGACCGTCCTCGATCAGGCGAGGTCGTCGGCGGCCCTCGCGCCGGCGAGGTCGGCCTCGGTGACCCCTCCCGCGGAGTGGCTCACGAACGTCACGGTGACCTTGTTCCAGCTGATGGCGAGATCGGGGTGGTGGTTCGCGGCCTCCGCGGCACCGGTGAGGCGGTTGACGAAGGCCACCGAGCCGAGGAAGTCGTCGAAGGCGAAGGTCTTCGAGATCCCTTCGGCGGCTGAGCCCTCCCAGCCCTCGAGGTCGGCGAGGGCGCTGCGGACCTGGTCGTCGGTGAGCACGTCGGCCATGGCATGACTCCTTGATCTGCGCGGGGTGCCCGCCGCTCTCAGGCGGGGTCGCCGTCGTCGGCGTCGACGGCAGCCGTTCCCGCTTGATCGAGGTCCAACGCCTCGCAGAACGGCTCGGCGAGCAGCTCCCACTGCCAGGTGCGCAGGCCGACGGCCTCGCGCAGCTCCTCCGGCGTGTGGGGGTCGGCGAGGACGGCGCCGAGCAACACCCGGCTCGGGCACAGCACCCCCGCGTCGATGCCGAGCCCCTCGGCGACGTCGGCGCGCAGGGCCCGCAGTCGGTCGGCCCGGGCGCGGTCGGCCTCGGTGGCCCGTCGTGCGTGTCGCGTCGGCGTCGACGGCGGCGCGCCCTCGAGGGCGGCGATGAGGTCCGCGCCGAAGCGCCGCACCGCCTGGCGGCGCACCCCGCGGCGGCCGAGCTCGCGCACCGACGAGGGGGGTTGCTCGGCGAGGCTGATGAGCACGCGGTCGCCGAGGATGCGCCCCGGAGCGGTGTCGGTCTCGCGGGCGAGCCTCTCGCGGGCGCGCCACAGGGCCTTGGCCCGGCCGAGGGCGTCGTCGCGCAGTCGGCCCACGCCCTTCACGCGTGACCAGTCGCGGCGCTCCTCGATCGGGGGCTGGGCGCGGATCGCCGCGACCTCCTCGTCGTACCAGGGGCGGCGGCCGGTGGCCTCGAGCCGGTCGGCAAGCTCGTCCCAGAGCTCGGGCAGGTCGGTGACGTCGGCGGCGGCGTAGGCGCGCATCGCGGCGTCGAGCGGACGCGCCTCCCAGTCGGCACGCTGCATGCGCTCCTTCTCGCCGTTGCCGTCGAGGCCGAGGACCTCGGCGAGGAGTGGCTCGAGGCCGGTCGGCAGCCCGAGCAGGGCCGCGGCCACAGCGGTGTCCTCGACCCGGGAGGGTGCGACGCCGGCGGCCGCGAGCGGCGCGAGGTCGTTCTCCATCGCGTGGAGCACGACGACGCGCTCGCGGAGGTAGGCGTCGAGGGCGGTGAGGTCGTCGATCGCGAGGGGATCGACGAGGACCGCGGCGCCGTGGCCTCCGACCTGGATGAGCGCGGCGCGGCGGAAGTAGCGGTCGGCGTCGGCCCGCTCGACGTCGACGCCGACGGGGTCGAGGTCGTCGAGATCGGCGAGGTGCGCGGCCAGCGCACCGGGGTCGGTGAGCAGCGGGGGGGCGTCGGTCATCGTCTCGCGACTCATGTGGATGGCTCGCGTCGTCGTGGGCAGGATACGTCCGAGCCCCGCCGTCGCGAGTGACGGCCCGACGACCGCAACCCGCCGCGCCGCGAGGAGGCGACCGCGCCGATGCGAGCACCCGGCCTCATGGCCGTCCATGCCCACCCCGACGACGAGGCCATCAGCACCGGTGGGGTGCTCGCCGCCGCTGCCGCGCGCGGCGCGCGCACCGCGGTGGTGACCTGCACCGGTGGGGAGCGTGGCGAGATCGTCGGTGACGGCATGGACCCCGACGAGGTGCGCCCGCGCCTCGCCGAGGTCCGCCGTGCCGAGCTCGAGCGCGCGCTCGACCGGCTCGGCGCCGGGCCGCCGCGCCTGCTCGGCTACGTCGACTCGGGGATGAGGGGCACCCCCGACAACGACGACCCGCGGTCGTTCTGGCGCGCCGACGTCGACGAGGCCGTCGGCCGGCTCGTCGCGCAGGTGCGCGCCTTCGAGCCCGACGTGCTCGTGACCTACGACGCCTACGGCGGCTACGGCCATCCCGACCACATCCAGGCTCACCGCGTCTCCCTGCTCGCCGTCGAGGCCGCCGCCTGCGCCCCGCTCTACCCCGAGGCGGGTCCGCCCTGGCGGGTCGCGAAGGTCTACCTCTCGACGCTGCCCAAGCGCGCGATCCTCGAGGGCGCGCAGGCGCTGGCCGCCCGCGGCCTGCCCTCGCCGTTTGGGGTGCCCGAGCGCGTCGAGGACGTGCCCATGGGCGTCGCCGACGAGGAGGTCACCGCGGCGGTCGACGTCGTCCCCTGGATCGACGCGAAGTGGGCGGCGCTGCGCGAGCACCGCTCCCAGCTCGGGGCCGACTCCTTCTTCCTCAACGTGCCCGCCGACCTCCGCGAGGCGGTCTTCGGCACGGAGTGGTTCGTGCGCCACCGCTCGGACGTGCCCACCGCCGCGTTCGAGCGCGACCTCCTCGAGGGGCTGACATGATCGACCCGCAGGACTTCAAGGCCGCCGTCGGGCGCTTCGCCACCGGGGTGACCGTCGTGACGACGGCGAGCCCGAGCATGCTCCACGGCATGACGGCCAACGCCTTCACCTCGGTCTCGCTCGACCCTCCGCTCGTCCTCGTCTGCGTCGCCCGCCGCGCGTGGATGCACGACCTCCTCCTCAGCGCCGGCTCCTTCGCGGTCAACATCCTCGCCGAGGACCAGGCCGCGACCGCGACGTGGTTCGCCCGGCCCGACCGCCCCTTCGGCGCCGAGCAATTCGCCCGCGTCGGCTGGCGACCGGCCTCGCGCAGCCGCGCGCCGTTGCTCGACGGGGCGGTGGCCCACCTCGACTGCGACGTCCACGAGGCGCTGCCCGGCGGCGACCACAGCGTCGTCCTCGGGGAGGTCACCCGCCTCGACCGGCCCGTCGACGCGCCGCCGCTGCTCTACTACGAGGGCCGCTACGGCCGCTGGGACCCGACCCCGGCCTGAGGATCCGCCGCGGGGCGACCGGCCGGCAGCGCCAGGCGCACCCGTGCCCCGCCGAGTGGCGCGTCGTCGATCGTGAGCGCGCCGCCGTGGGCCCCCGCGATCGCCGCGACGATCGCGAGCCCGAGCCCCGAGCCCCCACCGACGGCGTCCCGTCCGCGCACGAAGCGCCCGAGGACGCGCTCGCGCTCGTCGGGGGCGATGCCGGGGCCGTCGTCGTCGACGGTGAGGGCGACCCACCCCTCCCCGACGTCGAGACGGACCGCGGCGCGCCCCCCTCCGTGCACCGCGGCGTTGGTGAGGAGGTTGTCGACGGCGATCCGCAGCCCGTCGGCGGAGCCGCGCACCGGGGCGCGCTCGGCTCCCTCGAGACCGAAGGCGGCGGCGGGGTGGCGCTCGGTGGCCGCCTCGACCGCGGCGTCGGCGACCTCGGCGAGGTCGACGTCCTCGTCGGCGACGGCGGCGTCGGCGCGCGCGAGCGCCTGCAGGGCGTCGAGGAGCCCGACGAGGCGGCGCTGCTCGGCACCGGCTGCCGCGACCGCCTCGGCGCGGGCCTCGGCGTCGAGGTCGGGGTTGCGGGCCAGGGTGTCGAGGTTCGCGCCGAGGCCCGTGAGGGGGGTGCGCAGCTCGTGCCCGGCGTCGGCGGCGAAGCGGCGTGCGGCCTCGAGGGCGTCGTCAGTCGCGGCCCGCGCCTGCTCGAGGCGGGCGAGCATGCCATCGAAGGCCTCGGCGACCGCGCGGACCTCAGCAGGGTCGTGGGGCCCCACGCCGACCCGCCCGGTGAGGTCGCCGGTCGCGGCGACCTCGTGGGCGGTGGCGCGCAACCGCGCGAGCGGCACGAGCGCGACGCCGCTGAGCGCCCAGGCTGCCCCGCCGGCGAGGGCCACCGCGAGCCCGCCGACGACGAGCGTGCGCAGGCGCAGGGTCGACAGGCGCTCCTCGAGGAGCGCGGTCGGGGCGGCGACCTGGATCGTCCGGTCGTCCTCGTCGACGGCGTAGGCGCGCCAGGGTCCGCCCTCGGTGTCCTCGAGGTCGGCGAGCCCGGCCTCCGTCGGCAGGGGCAGGCTCGCGCCAACCTCGCTGCCGGCCTCGTGGACGACCTCGCCGTCCTCGATGATGCGCAGCAGCTCGGGCTCGCCGTCGACGAGACGCGCGAGGCGACCGACCGCCCCGCCTGGGCGACCCTCGGCCATGCGCCCGTGACCGCGCTCGGCGAGGGTCGTGGCCTCGGCGGCACGCTCGGTGAGGCGGGCGTCGAGCGCGGCGCGCTCGGTCGCGGCGAACCCCTCGGTGAGGACGGTGCCGGTCGCGAGCACGGCGACGGCGACGAGCGCGCCGGCGGCGAGCGCGACCCGACCCCGCAGCGTGCCGGTCACGCCTCGGCCCGCAGGACGAAGCCAGCGCCGCGGACGGTGTGGAGCATCCGCGGCTCGCCTTCCGCCTCGAGCTTGCGACGCAGGTAGCCGACGAAGACGTCGACGACGTTGGTCTCGGTCGGGAAGTCGTAGCCCCAGACGCGCTCGAGCAGCTGCCCGCGGGACAGCACGATGCCGGCGTGGCGGGCGAGGCACTCGAGGAGCTCGAACTCCCGGGCGGTGAGCTCGAGCTCGCGTGCGCCGCGTCGCACCCTGCGGCGCGCGGGGTCGATGGTGAGGTCCCCGACCGACAGTGGCACGTCGGTGCCGGCCGGCCGGCGGCGCAACAGCGCGTGGAGCCGCGCGACGAGCTCGGCGAGGTCGAAGGGCTTGACGAGGTAGTCGTCGGCGCCGGCCTGCAGCGCTTCGACGCGGTCGCCGACCTCCTCACGGGCCGAGAGCACGAGGACCGGGACGTCGTGGCCGTCGCCCCGGGCCCGGCGCAGGACCTCGACCCCGTCGAGGTCGGGCATCGCGAGGTCGAGCACGACGACATCGGGGCTGGCCGAGGTGAGCGCGGCGAGCCCCGCCGCGCCGTCCGCGGCGGTCGCGACCCCAAAGCCCTCCGGGCGCAGCGCCCGGTCGAGCGCCGAGCGGATCGACGCGTCGTCGTCGACGACGAGGACGAGCGGCACCGCGGTCATGCCCTCATCCTCCCCGGTGGGCCGGCTCGGCGCCACGTGACGGCTGAGGCCCGCCCCACCGGCGAGGCGACCAACCTCGCCGACGAGGTGACCCGTCCCGCCGTCGATGCGACCCACGCCGCGGTCGTCGCGCTACTCCGAGGCTGCGTCAGCGGTGTGGGGGCACGTGGCGTCGGCGTGGCGCGCCTCCCGTTCGGCGCGCCGTGCCTCGCGGTGCGCACCGCGCTCCTCCCGGCGATCCTCGGCGGCGGCGCCGCGTTGCCGACCCTCGTGCGCTGCCCGGTGCTCCTCCCGCGCGGCGCGGTGCTCGGCGCGCTCGGCCTGTCGCTCCGCATGTGCGTCGGGGTGCTCGAGGCAGGTGCCGTCGCGCAGCGCCCGCTGTGCGGTCTCGGCCTGCCCCGCGGTCTCGGCCTGCCCCGCGGTCTCGGCCTGCCCCGCGGTCTCGGCCTGCCCCGGGGTTTGGGACGCCCCGTCGTCCTGCCCGGCGAGCACCGGGCCGCCGAGGACGACGCCGAGGGCGAGCGCGCCGATGGCGAGCAGTGTCGCGGTCCTTCGTGCGGTGGCGGTCATCGTCTTCCTCCTCAGCCGGGCGCCCCGGCCGTTCGGCTCGTGATGACAGCATCGGCGCGCCGTCGAAGGCGACGATGAGGCCCCGATGAGGATTCGATGAGGATCGGTCCCGCCCCCCCGGGCGCCTCGCCCCGGGGCCCCGCCCCGCCCCCGTCCGGCCGTGGCGGCCCGGGGCTAGCCGGTGCCGAAGAGCCGGTCGCCGAAGTCGCCGAGGCCGGGGACGATGTAGCCGACGTCGTTGAGGCGCTCGTCGAGGGCGGC
>SLNF01000136.1 GCA_007133145.1 Nitriliruptorales bacterium | reverse complement strand
GTGGGTGGCGCCGAAGAGCGTGCGCGACCACGCGCTCGTGAGGTAGAGGCGCTGCTCGGCCCGGGTCATCGCGACGTAGGCCAGGCGGCGCTCCTCCTCGAGGTCTTCGGGGTCGCTGAGCGAGCGGTGGTGAGGGAAAATCGCGTCCTCGAGCCCGACGACGAAGACGACGGGGAACTCGAGGCCCTTGGCGTTGTGCACGGTCATGAGCGTCACGCGGGCGTCGGCGTCGGCGAGCTCGTCGGACTCGCTCACGAGCGCGACGCGCTCGAGGAACTCCTCGAGGGTCGCACCGGCGGAGAGCTCGGCGACCTCCTCGGCGACGCCGGCGAGCTCGTCGAGGTTCTCGAGCCGGCCGAGGGCCTCGACGGTGCGCTCCGCCTCGAGCTCGGCGCGGTAGCCGGTGCGCTCGAGGACGCGCTCGATGACCTCCCGGGGGGTGAGCTCCTCCTCGAGCCAGGCGGTGCGGAGGCCGTCGAGGAGATTGACGAAGCCCGTCACCGCGCCGGTGGGCCGGGGCCCGAGCTGGTGGTTCTCCTCGGCGCGGCGGCACGCCTCGAGGAAGCCCACCTGCTCGCGGGCGGCGAAGAGGTCGAGGGCCTCCTCGGTCTTCGCGCCGATCCCGCGGCGCGGGACGTTGAGGATGCGCTTGGCCGAGACGTCATCGGCGGGGTTGACGAGCAGGCGCAGGTAGGCAAGGGCGTCCTTGATCTCCTTGCGCTCGTAGAAGCGCGTGCCCCCGACGATCTTGTAGGGGGTCCCCACGCGGATGAGGACCTCCTCGAGGGCGCGGGACTGCGCGTTGGTGCGGTAGAAGACCGCGCAGTCGCCTGGTCGCACACCGTGACGGTCGGCGAGCCGGTCGATCTCCTCGGCGACGAAGGCCGCCTCGTCGGCCTCGCTGTCGGCGGTGTAGCGCACGACCTTGCCGCCCTCGCCGAGGTCGGTCCACAGGCGCTTGTCGAGGCGCTGCGCGTTGTGGGCGATGACGCCGTTGGCCGCGTCGAGGATCGTCTGCGTGGAGCGGTAGTTGCGCTCGAGGGTGATGCGGGTGGCGTCGGGGAAGTCGCGCTCGAAGTCGAGGAGGTTGCGCACGTCGGCGCCCCGGAACCGGTAGATCGACTGGTCCCCGTCGCCGACGACGGTGAGCTGGCGGTGCTCGGCGGCGAGCAGGCGCACGAGCTCGTACTGCACCCGGTTGGTGTCCTGCCACTCGTCGACGAGGACGTGGGTGAAGCGCTCCCGGTAGTGCGCGAGGACGTCGTCGTAGAGGGCGAAGAGCTCGACGGTCTTGACGAGGAGGTCGTCGAAGTCGAAGGCGCTCGCGCGGTGGAGGCGCTCCTGGTAGCGGCGGTAGACCTCGGCGACCTGCTGCTCCCACCAGGACTCGGCGCGCAGGCGGAAGGTGTCGAAGTCGACGAGCTCGTTCTTCGCCGCGGAGATCGCCGCGGCCGCCCCGCGGGGAGGTACGCGCTTGCTGTCGATGCCGAGCTCGTCGAGGCAGAGGCCGACGAGCCGCGTGGCGTCGGCGGCGTCGTAGATCGTGAAGGCCCGCTCGTAGCCCAGACGCGGCGCCTCGTCGCGCAGGAGGCGCGCGCACGCGGCGTGGAACGTCGACACCCACATCCCGCCCCAGCGCCGTGGGCGGGGCGTGCCATCGGCGTCGCGCTCCACGCCGACGAGGCGGTCACCGACGAGGCGGCCGACCCGGTCCTTCATCTCGTCGGCGGCCTTGTTCGTGAAGGTGATCGCGAGCAGCGCGTGGGGGTTGACGCCGCGGTCGCGCACGAGGTGGGCGATGCGGTGGGTCAGCACCCGGGTCTTGCCCGAGCCGGCGCCGGCGACGATGAGCAGCGGGCCGCCGGTGTGGACGACCGCGGCGCGCTGCTCGGCATTGAGCCCCTCGACGAGCGCAGGGCTCACCATCGGGGCCGGACCGTCGGCGGCGTCGAAGTGGGGCTCGGGGGTCATCGGGCGGGGGCCTCGCGGGGGGCGGTCGACAGGGTGTCGCTGCGAGCCTACCGCCCGGCGTGGTTGCCGCCGGAGAGCGCGGCGAGGGCCTCGCAGCGCTCACGCAGGTGCACCTCGGCATGGGTGGCGAGCATCCCCGACCACGGCATTGGCGCGGCGAGGCGCACCTCGTCGCCGTCGAGCAGGCGCACGTCGACGGGGGTGGTGGCGGCGTCACCGAGCTCGCGGGCGAGCAGGACGAGCTCGAGCCCGCAGCGGCGGGCCTCGGCGACGAGGCCGTCGAGGTCCCCGGCAGCCCGCGCGATCGCCCGCAGGTAGGGCTCGCGTGTCGCCGGGCCGTTGTCGTAGCGCGTGGGCGCACCGGCGAGCACCTCCGCGGTGGCGGCGGCGAGGAGACGGTCGGTGGCCACGACCGCGGCGAGGAGGAGCTCGGCGGACCACCCGTCCTCCTCGGCGGGCGCGGCGAAGCCGCCGGCGCGGGCGACGTCGAGCAGCGCGCGGTAGGCGGCCTCGAGCTCGGTGGTGTCCATCACGGCTCCTCGGGTGCGGGACCGACGCGGGGGCGGGGTGTCCCGCGGGCCGCGGGCGGCGGGCGGCAGCGCGCCGGGGCACGGCGGGAGCCCTCACCCTACCCGTCCCCTCAGCGCACCCCTCCGGCCCGCCACGGGCACTGTGGACCGCCCCACCGGGACACCGCCGGCGCGAGCGCACCCGGCGACCGGCCCGCACCGGCCGCCGCCCCACACCGGCCGTTCAGGCCCCTCGCCTAGTCGAGTACCGCCCAGTAGGTGCGCTCGTCGTCGAGGGAGATCGTCTCCTCCATGAAGAAGCGCGTGTCGTCGTCGACGCCGGGATGGTCGAAGCAGAACGCGAGGTCGGAGGCCTGCCCGCCCTGCTCGAGCGTCGGGGCCTCGACGATGGCGTCGTTCTCGACGACGGCGAGGCACTCGTAGTCGGCGTGCTGCACGGCGTCGATGACGAGCGCGGCCGTGAGGTCCATGCCCGGGTTGCTCTCTCCCTCGCCGAGATAGACGACGTCGAAGGTCACCGTGGCGTAGACGCCGTTGCCCGGGGGGTCGTTGAACGGGTTGAAGTCGAGGACCTCCTCGGTCGCATCGGCGACGAACCCCGTCACCGTGACCTCGTAGTCCCCCACGGCGCTGGTCTCGCCGATGGCGAGCGCCTCGTCGCCGTCCCCGGCCTCGGCGTCGTCGGCGTCCGACTCGTCCTCGTCAGCGGCGGCCTCCTCGACCTCCTCGGCCTCCTCGGCCTCGTCGACCTCCTCGGCATCGTCGAAGTCGGGCTCGGCGGTCGCGGCGGCCTCCTCCTCGACGGCAGCCACGTCATCGGCGGTGTCATCGGCCCCGCAGGCAGCAAGCACGAGCGCGAGCACGACGAGGGGGAACGTCGTCCCCTTCATGGGAGCCTCCTTCGAGGTCAGCCCCGCCACGACCCACCTGCGCCCTCCGCCCCACCCGTGACGGCGTCGAATCGGGGGCGACCACCACCGCAAGGGGCGCACCGTCACGGTAATCCGCCGAGAGATGCCTGTACAGCACGGAGATCGCGGTCATGCCCTGACGTCACGCTGACATGAGGTGGCGTGGGAGGTCGGCCTACTCCCACTCGATCGTGCCGGGCGGCTTGGAGGTCACGTCGTAGGCGACGCGGTTGATGCCGGGGACCTCGTTGATGATCCGCCCGGCGATGCGCTCGAGGACGTCGTAGTCGATGCGCGCGAAGTCCGCGGTCATCGCGTCCTCACTCGTGACCGCCCGGAGGATGACGGGGTGGCCGTAGGTGCGCTCGTCGCCCTGCACCCCCACCGAGCGGATCGTCGGCAGGACGGCGAAGGACTGCCAGACGAAGTCGGTGTCACCAGCGTCGGGGCCGGCGGTGGCGCGGTCGAGGCCGGCGCGGCGCAGCTCGTCGAGGAGGATGCGGTCGGCGGCGCGCAGGAGGGCGAGGCGCTCGGCGCTGACCTCCCCGATGACCCGCACGGCGAGGCCTGGGCCGGGGAAGGGCTGTCGCCAGACGATCTCCCGGGGCAGGCCGAGCTCCTCGCCCACGCGGCGAACCTCGTCCTTGAAGAGCCAGCGCAGCGGCTCAACGAGCTCGAACTCCATGTCCTCGGGCAGCCCGCCGACGTTGTGGTGGCTCTTGATCGTCGCCGCGCTGCCGTGGCCGGACTCGATGACGTCGGGGTAGAGGGTGCCCTGCACGAGGAAGGCGGCGTCGCCGGCGTGGGCCCGCGCGGCCTCCTCGAAGACGCGGATGAACTCCGTGCCGATGCGCTTGCGCTTCTCCTCGGGGTCGGTGACCCCGGCGAGGCGGTCGAGGAAGCGCGCGGCGGCGTCGACGGTGACGAGCCGCGTCGACGACGACGCCCCGAAGGCCTCCTCGACCTGGGTCGCCTCGTCGTGGCGCAGCAGCCCGTGGTCGACGAAGACGCAGGTGAGCTGCTCGCCGACGGCCTCGGCGACGAGGGCGGCGGCGACCGCGGAGTCGACGCCGCCGGAGAGGCCGCACAGCACCGCCCCGTCGCCGACCTGGGCGCGGATGTCGGCGACGGCGGCCTCGATCACCGAGTGGGAGGTCCACGTACGGCGGGCGCCGGTCGCGGTGAGGAAGGCCTCGAAGACGTCGAGACCGCGGGGCGTGTGGCTGACCTCGGGGTGGTACTGCACGCCGTAGACGCCGCGGACGGGGTCCTCGAAGGCCGCCGCCGGACTGTGGCGGGTCGCGGCGAGCACGCGCGCGCCCTCGGGCGGGCGGACGACGGCGTCGTTGTGGCTCATCCACACCGTCTGGGACACCGGCTGGCCGGCGAGCAGGGCGCCCGGCTCGGTGACGTCGAGCGCGGTGCGGCCGAACTCCGCGATACCGGTGTTGGCGACCTCCCCGCCGAGCGCCTGGGCGATGAGCTGCTGGCCGTAGCAGATCCCGAGGATCGGCACGCCGGCGTCGAAGATCGCCGGGTCGGGGCGCGGGGCGTGCCCGGCGTAGACCGACTTCGGACCGCCGGAGAGGATGATCCCGACGGGACGGCGCGCGAGCAGCTCGGCGGCGGGGGTCTCCCCGGGCACGATCTCGGAGTAGACGTGGCACTCGCGCACCCGGCGGGCGATGACCTGGGCGTACTGCGCGCCGAAGTCGAGGACGAGGACGGTGTCGAACGTGCGGCTCTCCAACGACGGCTCCCGCGGGTCGGCGGCCACGACGCGGTCAACGCTAGCGCACCCCCACCCCGGGCTGCGGCCCGGCGTCGACGCGGGTCGCAGGGTTGCGCCTCCTCGTCGCCGGCGCCCCGCGCGTGCGATGATGAGCAGGGTGACGAGGAGAGCACGATGAGCGATCCCCCACGCGACGACGAGACCCAGCGGCTCGGCTCGGAGGGCGACGACGAGACCCAGCGGCTCGGCTCGGAGGGCGACGACGAGACGCGGCGGCTCGGCGACGACGCCGAGGCGACCCGCCGGCTCGGCCCCGACGACGTCACCCGCAGGCTCGACGAGGGCGGCGCGGACGCGCAGCGCGCCGACCTCGGCGACGTCGAGGGCTCGACGACCTACGAGGAGGGCGACGAGCCCGCCACCGCCGACGAGGAGGACGAGGCGGAGGAGGAGTCGCAGGCGGGCGGGGAGGGCGACGGCCGCTGGCGCACCGCCTGGCTCGTGCTCGTCGGCGTCGGCGTCGGCTTCGTCCTCGCCCTCGTCGTCGTCGCGCTCTTCGGCGCCGACCCCGCCGACGCGCCCGACCCCATCGAGGCGATGGAGGAGCGCGTCGGCGAGCTCGAGGCCCGGCTCGACCGACGCGACGCCACGATCGCCGAGCTCGAGGAGGACCTCGCCGCGGCGGAGTCGCTCGCCGACGACGCTGAGGGTGACCGCGCCGCGCAGGAGGCCGCCCTCGACGAGCGGGCCGAGCGGCTGGAGGAGCGCGCCGCGGCGCTCGCCCAGCGCGAAGCCGACCTCGACGCCCGCGAGGCGGCGCTCGACGAGCGCGAGGCGGAGATCGAGGCCGCCGAGCGCGAGCGACCGGGCCTGCCCGCCGCCGACGTCGACGGGATCGTCGACCGGGTCATCGAGGGGATCCGGGACCTCTTCCGCTGAGTGACGCCACCGCGTCGGGACCCGGCAAGCCCACCACGGGAGGTGCGGCCATGAGCGAGACGAGCGGCCTGCGGGAGTTCGCCCGCGAGGAGCTCCACGGATGCGCGATCGTCGTCGTCGTCGGCGACCTCACCGTCCAGCACGTCGACGTCGTCGTCAACGCCGCCAACGAGCAGCTCGAGCACGGCGGCGGCGTCGCCGCGGCGCTCGCGCGCGCCGGGGGGCGGGAGGTCGTCGCCGAGAGCGAGGCGTGGGTGGCCCAGCACGGTCCGCTCGGGCCCGGGCGCACCGCGGTGACGACCGCCGGGCACATGCCCGCGCGCTACCTCGTCCACGTCGTCGGCCCGCGCTACACCCCCGAGCAGGACAACGAGGGCCTGTTGCGCGAGGCCGTCGCCGCCTCGCTCGACACCGCGAGCAGCCTCGGCGCGCGCTCGGTGGCGATGCCGATGCTCTCGGCGGGGATCTTCGGCTTCCCGCCGGAGCGCGCCGGGCGCATCATCGCCGACGAGTGCCGCCGCTGGGTCGCCACCCACCCCGAGGAGCTCCGCGAGATCCGCCTCGTCGCGCTCGACGAGTCCGGGGCGCGCTACTTCGCCGCCGGCCTCGACGCCGAGCCGGCCGAGCCGCCGAGCCGGTGGCGCACCCCGATGCTGCTCCTGCTCGGGCTCGCCATCGGCTTCGTCCTCGCGCTCGTCGTCGTCGCGCTCTTCGGCGCCGATCCCGTCGAGGATCCCGAGCGGCTCGCCGAGCTCGAGGAGCGCGCCGAGGAGGTTCAGGCGCTCATCGACGAGCGCGACGAGCGCATCGCCGAGCTCGGCGAGGAGATCACCGCCGCCGAGCAGCGCGCCGCCGACGCGATCGACGACGACCTCGCCGACCGCCAGGCCGAGCTCGACGACCGGGCGAGCGAGCTCGACGGCCGGGCCCGCGAGCTCGACGGGCGGGAGGCCGCCCTCGACGAGCGCGCCGCCGACCTCGACGCCCGCGAGACCGCGCTCGAGGACGAGCCGGCGCCCGAGCCCGAGCCGGAGCCGGAGCCGGAGCCCGAGCCCGAGCCCGAGCCGGAGCCGGACAACGACAACGGGCCGGAGTTGCCCGACCTGCCCGACATCGACGAGGAGCAGGTCGAGAACATCATCGACCGGATCATCGAGGGGATCCGCGACCTCTTCCGTTGAGCGGCGGCCGCGGGGCCACGGGTCAGCGCCGGGCCATGCCGATCCCCTGCTGGCGCTGGTAGTGCTTGCCCTCGGTCTGCAGCGCCGGCGCGACCATGACCTCGGCGCGCTGGAGCTCCTTGATCGTCGCGTGGCCGGTCGTGGCCATCGACGTGCGCAGCGCGCCGAAGAGGTTGAGCGTGCCGTCGTTCTCGACCGCGGGCCCGAGGAGGATCTCGCGCAGCGAGCCGATCTGCTCGACCTCGACGCGCGCGCCGCGCGGCAGCTCAGGGTGGAACGTCGCCATGCCCCAGTGGTAGCCGCGGCCGGGCGCCTCGCTCGCCCGGGCCAGCGGTGAGCCGAGCATCACCGCGTCGGCGCCCATCGCGAAGCCCTTCGCGACGTCGCCGCCGGTGCGCATGCCGCCGTCGGCGATGACGTGGACGTAGCGGCCGGTCTCCTCGAGGTGGCGGCTCCGCGCGCCAGCGGCGTCGGCGATCGCGGTGGCCTGGGGCACGCCGATGCCGAGCACGCCCCGGGAGGTGCAGGCGTTGCCCGGCCCGACGCCGACGAGGATGCCCGCCGCCCCGGTGCGCATGAGATGCAGCGCCATCGAGTACGACGCGCAGCCGCCGACGATGACGGGGATGTCGTAGCGCGCGATGAAGGACTTGAGGTTGAGCGGCTCGCCGCGCGAGGAGACGTGCTCGGCGGAGACGACGGTGCCCTGGATGACGAGGATGTCGAGGCCGGCCTCGAGGGCGACCTTGTGGAGACGCTCGACGCGCGGCGGGGTCAGGCTCGCCGCGGTCGTGATCCCCGCCTCGGCAAGCTCGGCGACACGCTGGCCGACGAGCTCCTCCTTGACCGGCTCCTTGTAGATCTCCTGCATGCGCGCGGTCGCCACGGCGTGGTCGAGCGTGGCGATCTCCTCGAGCAGCGGCTCGGGGTCGGCGTAGCGGGTCCACAGCCCTTCGAGGTTGAGCACCCCGAGCCCTCCGAGCCGGCCGATCTCGATCGCGGTACGCGGGGAGACGACCCCGTCCATCGCCGCGCCGAGCATCGGCAGGGCGAACTCGTAGGCGTCGATCTGCCAGGAGATGTCGACGTCGTCGTTGTCGCGGGTGCGGCGCGAAGGGACGATCGCGACGTCGTCGAGCCCGTAGGCGCGGCGACCCGACTTGCCCATCCCGATGTCGATCTCGGCCATGGCATGCGCTCCTGTGGCTGGCGTCGGCGGTGCTCGCGGGGGGGTTCGAGACCCGGCGCGGTCGCGACCTGGCAGGGAAGGGCGAAGCCTACCGCAGCGTCAGCCCGCCGAGCCCTCCTGCCCGGGTTGCACCGGCATCTCCCCGCTGTCGACGAGTCGCTCGACGTCCTCCCAGAAGGTGATCGCGAGGCGCTCGTAGCGCATGCCGATCTCGAGGGTGGCCCGGTCGTAGCGCGTCTCACCGGTCGGTGGCAGGAACGGCGCATAGCCCTCGTAGGTCGCGAGCTTCTCGCGGTGGCGCTCGCGCTCACCCCGAGCGAGGGCGCGGAGGTCGGCGGGCTCGGCGAGCGAGCCGAAGCTGAGCTTGAGCAGCCCCTGGTCGCGCAGCTCGCGGGGTGCGACGTCGGCGTCGGCGAGCCAGGCACGCAGCGCCGCGCGTCCGGCGTCGGTGAGCGTGAAGTGGCGCCGGCGCCGGCCCCCCTCCTCCTGCTCCTCGACGAGCAGGCCGAGGTCGACGAGCCGCTGCGGCTCGGCGTAGAGCTGCGAGCGCGAGAACGCCCAGTAGTGGCCGATCGACTCCGCCGCCTCGCGCTGGAGGTCGTAGCTCGTCGCC
>SLNF01000232.1 GCA_007133145.1 Nitriliruptorales bacterium | reverse complement strand
GGTAGCGTCCGCGCCCCAGCCGCCGCAAGGAGGTCCGATGTCGCTGTCCGATGAGCAGGTGCGCCACGTCGCCCGGCTCGCGCGCATCGCCCTGACCGACGAGGAGGTCGCGGGGCTCGCCGAGCAGCTCTCCGACATCCTCGCCTACGCCGAACAGGTCGGCGAGGTCGCCGCGGGCGACGTCGTCCCGACGAGCCACCCCTACCCGCTGGCCAACGTCGCCCGCGAGGACGCCCCCGGGCCCTGCCTCGCGCACGAGGAGGCGCTCGCCAACGCCCCCGCCGCCGAGGACGGGCGCTTCCGCGTGCCGCGCATCGTGGGGGAGGAGGCCTAGATGCCCGACGACCTCACCCGGGCTGACGCCGCGACGCTGCTCGCCGCGATGGAAGCCGGCGGGACCAGCGCCGTCGAGGTCGCCGAGGCGCACCTCGCGCGCATCCGGGCCACCGACGGGGCGCTCAGGGCGTTCCTGCGAACCTTCGACGAGACCGCGCTCGCCCACGCCGCCGACGTCGACCGCCGCCGCGCCGCCGGGGAGCCCGTCGGGGCGCTGGCCGGTGTCCCGCTCGCGCTCAAGGACATCCTCTGCACCCGCGGGGTGGCCACGACCTGCGGCTCGCGCATCCTCGAGGACTACCACCCGCCCTACGACGCCACCGTCGTCGAGCGGCTCGCCGCCGCCGACGCCATCGTGCTCGGCAAGACGAACATGGACGAGTTCGCCATGGGCTCGTCGACGGAGAACTCCGCCTTCGGCGTGACGCGCAACCCCTTCGACCTCGAGCGGGTGCCGGGCGGCTCCTCGGGTGGCTCGGCCGCAGCGGTCGGCGCCCGCCAGGCGCCGCTCGGCATCGGCACCGACACCGGCGGCTCGATCCGCCAGCCCGCGGCGTTCTGCGGCATCGTCGGGGTCAAGCCCACCTACGGCCTCATCTCGCGCTTCGGGCTCGTGGCCTTCGGCTCCTCCCTCGATCAGGTCGGCCCGATGGCGCGCAGCGTCGCCGACGCCGCGGCGCTCTACGAGGCCGTCGCCGGGCACGACCCGCGCGACGCGACGTCGATCCCCCAGGACGCGCCGGCGGCGAGCCCCGCGCTCGGCCGCGGCGTCGAGGGGCTGCGCATCGGCGTCGTGTCGAGCTTCCTCGAAGGCGAGGGCGTCGAATCGGGCGTGCGCGCCCGCTGCGCCGAGGCGATCGAACGTCTCGCCGCGCTCGGCGCCGACCTCGTCGAGGTCGCCTTGCCCCACGCCGACAAGGCCCTGCCGGCGTACTACCTCATCGCGCCCTCCGAGGCGTCCTCGAACCTCTCGCGCTTCGACGGGGTGCGCTACGGCCTGCGCGTCGACGGGCCCACGACCGAGGAGATGATGGCCGCCACCCGCGCCGAGGGCTTCGGCCCGGAGGTCAAGCGGCGGATCATGATCGGCACCTACGCCCTGTCGGCGGGCTACTTCGACGCCTACTACCTCCAGGCACAGAAGGTCCGCACCCTCGTGCAGCAGGACCTCGCCGCGGCCTACGCGACCTGCGACGCGCTCGTGAGCCCGGCGACGCCCTCGACGGCGTTCGGCATCGGCGAGAAGGTCGACGACCCCCTCGCGATGTACCTCAACGACATCTTCGCGGTGCCCTCCAACCTCGCGGGCACCCCGGCGATGTCGCTGCCCGTCGGCAGCGACGAGGAGGGCCTGCCCGTCGGCCTGCAGGTCATGGCGCCCCATCTCGGCGAGCCGGTGATGTTCCAGGTCGCCGCAGCACTCGAGGCCTCGCTCGGCCTCGACCTCGCGCCGGCCGCCCTCGAGGATGCAGCGGAGGAGCGAGCATGAGCAGTGCCTACGAGGCGGTCATCGGCCTCGAGGTCCACGTCGAGCTCGGCACGCGGACGAAGATGTTCTGCGGCTGCCCGACGGACTTCGGCGGCGAGCCGAACACGAAGACCTGCGCGGTGTGCACCGGCCAGCCGGGGTCGCTGCCGGTGCCCAACGCCGCGGCGATCGAGGCGGCGATCTCCCTCGGACTCGCGCTCGCCTGCGACGTCGCGCCGCGCAGCCAGTTCCACCGCAAGAACTACTTCTATCCGGACATGCCCAAGAACTACCAGATCTCGCAGTACGACGTGCCGATCTGCGCCGACGGCCACCTCGACGTCGCCGTCGACGGGGCGACGCGGCGCATCGGCATCACGCGCGTGCACATGGAGGAGGACACCGGCAAGTCCCTCCACCTCGGGGGCACCGGCCGCATCGCCGGCGCCGACTACTCCCTCATCGACTACAACCGCGCCGGCATCCCGCTGCTCGAGATCGTGAGCGAGCCCGACGTGCGCAGCCCCGAGGAGGCCCGCGCCTACCTCGCCGAGCTGCGCGGCATCGTGCGCGCCCTCGACATCAGCGACGCGAAGCTCGAGGAGGGCTCGATGCGTTGCGACGCCAACATCTCGGTGCGCCGGCACGGCGACGAGGCGTTCGGCACCCGCGTCGAGGTCAAGAACATGAACTCCCTGCGCTCGCTGCAGCGCGCCGTCGCCCACGAGATCGACCGGCAGGGCGCGCTGCTCGACGCCGGGGAGGTCGTCGTCCAGGAGACCCGCCATTGGGACGAGGACGTCGGACGCACTTCGACGCTGCGGGCCAAGGAGGAGGTCTTCGACTACCGCTACTTCCCCGACCCCGACCTCGTGCCGGTGACCCCCGACGCCGCCGACGTCGAGCGGCTCGCCGCGGCCCTGCCCGAGCTGCCGGCGCAGACGCGCGCGCGCCTCGCGACGGGGCTCGGTCTCCACGAGGAGGCCGCGGCCACGCTCGTCGACGCCGGGCTCGTCGGCGTCCTCGACGGCGCCGTGACCGCCGGCGCCGAGCCGACCGCAGCGTCGAAGTGGCTCACCAACGAGGTGCTGTCGTGGTGTCGTGAGGCCGACGTCGACCCTGCCGGGGTGCCGCTGGCCGGCGATGCGCTCGCCGAGCTCGTCGACCTCGTCGCGCGGGGGACGCTGTCGACGAAGCTCGCCCGCCAGGTCCTCGTCGGCGTGCTCGAGGGGGAAGGTCGCCCCGGCGAGGTCGCCAAGGCCCGCGGCCTCGAGCAGGTCTCCGACGAGGACGAGCTCGTCGCGCTCGTCGACGGGGCCATCGCCGGCGACCCCGCCGCCGCGGAGAAGGTCCGCGGCGGCAACGACAAGGCGATCGGCGCGCTCGTCGGCGCGGTGATGAAGGCGAGCCGCGGCCAGGCCAACCCCCAACGGGTCAACGAGCTCCTGCGCGAGCGCCTGACCCCCTGACCCTCCGGCGGCTTTACACTCTGTCGAGTGAAGCAGCGCCGATGTGGGCACATCCCCGGCGCTACAGTGGCCCCTTCGGTGGGGTCGCCGAAGTCGAGCCGAGAGTCAGACGAGGTGCTCATGCGGGGCCCAACCGGTCATGACGCCGCAGCCGAGCGCGCAGGGGTGCGCACGATGAGCGACCCACTCGAGTCGGTGAGCGGCGCCGTCGACGAGGTGCTCGAGGCCTTCCTCAACGCACGCATCGACGACCTCGTCGCCCTCGACCCCGCGCTCGAGCCGGTGGGACGCGAGATCGCCGGGCTCGTCGCGGCTGGGGGCAAGCGCCTGCGGCCCGCGTTCGTCTACTGGGGCTACCGGGCGACCGGCGCCGACCACGACGACGGCGTCCTCGCCCCCGCCGGCGCGGTCGAGCTCCTGCACACCTTCGCGCTCATCCACGACGACATCATGGATCGCTCCGCCGAGCGGCGGGGACGCCCGGCGGTGCACACCGCGCTCGCGGCCACCCACCGCGAGGAGGGCCTGGCCGGCGACGGCGACTGGTTCGGCATCGGCGGCGGCATCCTCGCCGGCGACCTCGCCTTCGTCTGGGCCGACCAGCTCTTCGACGAAGCGGCGCTGCCCGCCGCCGCCCTCGACCGCGCCCGGGCGGTGTTCACCGCGCTCCGCGTCGAGGTCATGGCAGGGCAGTACCTCGACCTGCGGCTCGCCGGCTACCGCGAGGCGGGCGAGGAGGACTCCCGGCGGGTCGCGCTGCTGAAGTCCGGCCGCTACACCGTCACCCGTCCGCTCGAGCTCGGCGCGGCCCTCGGCGGCGACGGCGCCGCCGCCGAGGCGCTCGCGGCCTACGGCGACGCACTCGGGCTCGCCTTCCAGCTGCGCGACGACGTCCTCGGGGTCTTCGGCGATCCCGAGGTCACCGGCAAGGGGGCGATCGAGGACCTCCGCGAGGGCAAGCGCACCGTCCTCATGCTGCGGGCGATGTCCCTGGCCGGCGAGGCTGAGCGCGAGGTCCTCGCGCACTCCCTCGGCAACCCCGAGCTCGACGAGTCCGGCGCCGACCGGGCCCGTCAGATCATCGTGGAATCCGGCGCCCTCTCCTCGGTCGAGGAGCTGCTGTCCCGGCAGGAGGACGCCGCCCAGCGCGCCCTCGCGCCGCTGCCCGAACCTGCGCGCTCGGCGCTGTCCGCGCTCGCCGATCTCGCCGTGCGCCGCACCACCTGAGCCGCGATGCCGCCAGCCCGCCCCCGCCCCCGAAAGGCTGCCATGACCGCGTCCGTGACCACGGGACGCCGCCGCCGCGCCGTCGTCGTCGGTGCCGGCTACGGCGGACTCGCCGCCGCGATCCGCCTGCGCGCCGCCGGCCTCGACGTCACCGTCCTCGAGCGCGACGCGCGCCCCGGTGGTCGCGCCGGGCGCATCGAGCGCGACGGCTTCGCCTTCGACACCGGGCCGAGCGTGCTCACGATGCCGCGGCTGCTCGCCGACCTCTTCGCGCTCGGTGGCGAGGACCTCGCCGACCACCTCGAGCTCATCCGCCTCGACCCCGCCTACCGCGCGACGTTCCACGACGGGTCGGTGCTGCGGGTGCGCGGCGACGTCGAGGCGATGCGCGAGGAGGTCGCCGAGGTCTGCGGCCCTGACGAGGCCGAGCGCTTCACCCGGCTCGCCGCGCGCCTGCGCGCCCTCTACCTCGCCGAGTACGACAGCTTCATCGACAACAACTTCGACTCGCCGCTGGCGCTGGCCAAGCCGCAGGCCGCCGCGCGGCTCATCCGCCTCGGCGGGTTCCGCCGCGTCTACCCCCTCGTCGAGAGCTTCCTCACCGACTGGCGCCTCATCCGGATGTTCACGTTCCAGTCGATGTACGCAGGCATGAGCCCCTACGAGGCGCTCGGCGTCTACGCGGTCATCGCCTACATGGATGCCATCGAGGGGGTCTACTCCGCCAAGGGCGGCGTCCACGCCGCGAGCGTGGCGCTCGCCGGGCTCGCCGAGCGCATGGGCGTCGAGCTGCGGATGTCGACGCCGGTCGAGGAGATCGAGGTCACCGGCGGCCGGGCGATCGCCGCGCGCACCGCCGACGGCGAGCGCGTGCCCTTCGACGTCGCCGTCCTCAACCCCGACCTGCCCGTGGCCTACCGCGACCTCCTGCCGCCCGAGGCGACGCCACGGCGGGTCAAGCGGCTGACGTACTCGCCGTCCTGCGTCGTCGTCCACCTCGGACTCGACCGCAAGCTGCCCGACGTCGCCCACCACAACATCCACTTCGCCCGGGACTTCCAGGCCTCCTTCGACGACATCCTCGCCGGGCGCATGCAGCGGGACCCGTCGTGGTTCCTCACCGTGCCGACCCACTCCGATCCCGAGCTCGCCCCACCCGGACGCGACGTCGGCTTCTGGCTGCTGCCGGCGCCGAACCTCGAGGGGGACCCCATCGACTGGGACGCCCGGGCGCCCCGCGAGCTCGCGCGCGCGCAGGCTGAGCTCGAGCGCGCCGGCTACGGCCCCGTCGCCGAGGCCACCGTCGCGAGCGAGGTCGTCACCCCCGCTGACTGGGCGCGGCAGGGCATGGCCGCCGGCACCCCGTTCGCGGCGAGCCACCACTTCCGCCAGACCGGGCCGTTCCGTCCCGCCAACGTCGCCCCGAAGGTCCGGGGCGTGGTCTTCGCCGGCTCGAGCACGACGCCGGGCGTGGGGGTGCCCATGGTGCTCATCAGCGGCAAGCTCGCCGCCGAGCGCGCCCTCGAGCAGGTCGGGGCGGAGGCGCTCGCGCCGTGAGCGAGACCCCACCCGTCACGAGGCTGCGCGCGGCCGAGGCCACCGCCGCGGGGGGCTACCGCCACCCCGACCCCTCGACCTCGCTCGTGTCCCGTGGGGTCGCCGAGCTCGCCGGCCCCGACGGCGGTGTCGACCTCGCCGGCAGCTACGAGCTCTGCCGCCGACTCCACGCCGCGCACGGGCGGACGTACTTCTTCGCCACCCGCTTGCTGCCGCCCGAGCGCCGCCGCCACGTCCACGCCCTCTACGGATTCGCGCGCTACGCCGACGACCTCGTCGACCACCTGGGCCTCGACTGGCCGCCCGCGCGCCGTCGCGCCGAGCTCGAGGCCTGGAGCGCGGCCTTCCTCGCCGACCTCGATGCCGGTGACAGCGCCGACCCCGTCCTCAAGGCCGTCATCGCGAGCGTGGGCGAGCTCGGCATCGAGCGCGACGACCTCGCGGCCTTCCTCTCCTCGATGGCCGCCGACCTCACCGTCACGCGCTACGAGACCTACGCCGACCTCGATGCCTACATGTACGGCTCCGCGGCGGTCATCGGCTCGATGATGCTGCCGGTGCTGGGCTGCCACGATCCCGCCGCGCGCCCCTACGCGCTCGAGCTCGGGGTGGCCTTCCAGCTCACGAACTTCCTCCGCGACGTCGCCGAGGACTGGGACCGTGGTCGAATCTACCTTCCCCTCGAGGACCTCGCGCGCTTCGGCGTCGAGGAGGCCGACCTGCACCGCCGCCACGTGACCCCGGCACTGCGTCGGCTCCTCGCCTTCGAGGCTGCCCGCACGCGGGAGCACTACGCTGCCGCGGAGGCCGGCTTCGTCTACCTGCCGCCGCGCAGTCGCGCGGCGATCCGTGTCGCCCACCGCCTCTACGGGGCGATCCTCGACGCGCTCGAAGCCGCCGACTGGGAGGTCTTCCGCGTCCGGGCGTCGGTCTCGGGCCCGCGCAAGGTCGGCCTCGCCCTCGCCACGCTCGCGCGCCCGGGGCGGCCACGCCCGCCGATCGCGTCGGGGCAGGGCTCGCGCGTCGCGCGAGCGGGTAGGGTGGGCGCGGCGGAGGGCACAGATGTGACGTCGCTACGATAGGCTCACGGATGTTCACCAACGGCAACGGACGGTCCCCCCACCCCCGGGCGACCGCACAGCAGGAGGCAGCGATGCGGGCAACGGGCGTGACGACCGACACCGCCGAGGCCGTCGACCTCAGCGCACGGACGCCGACGCTCATGCGGCGCACCCTCGAGCTGCCCACCGAGCGGGCCTTCCACGTCATCGACGTCACCGACGAGTGCCACGCGCTGCTCGCCGTGAGCGGCGTGCGCGACGGTCACCTCTCGGTGTTCACGCCGCACACGACCTGCGCGGTCAAGATCAACGAGAAGGAGACGTGCTTCCTCGAGGACTTCCGCCTCTTCATGGAGAAGCTCGTGCCGCCGGACGCCTACTACCGGCACGACGACTTCGAGATCCGCGATCCCGCGACGCTGGCGACGACCGCGGAGGAGGAGCCGATCAACGGTCACGCCCACATCAAGCAGATGCTGCTCGGCTCCTCCTCGGAGACCGTCCCCGTCGTCGACGGCCGTCTCGGGCTGGGGCGGTGGCAGCGCGTGATGTTCATCGAGCTCGACCAGGCCCGGAGCCGCCGCGTCACCGTGCAGGTGGAGGGCTGGCGCTGAGCCCGTGAGCGCGGGCGAGCACGCCTCCCGCAAGCACGACCACCTCGCCCTCGCCTTGGGCGACGGCGTCGGGTTCGCCCAGACGACGACCGGTCTCGAGCGGCTGCGGCTGCGGGCCCGCGCGCTGCCCGAGCGCGCCCTCGCCGACGTCGACCTCTCCCAGCGGCTGTGGGACCGCGAGATCGCCGCCCCGCTCCTGCTGTCGTGCATGACCGGGGGCACCGGGCGCGCCGGGCCGGTCAACCGTGCGCTCGCCACGGCCGCGCAGCACCACCGCGTGCCCGTCGGGCTCGGCTCCGGGCGGGTGCTCCTCGCCGACCCGCGACGGCGTGAGGGCTTCGACGTGCGCGACGTCGCGCCCGACGTGCCGATCCTCGCCAACCTCGGTGCGGTCCAACTCGCCGAGGTCGGCGTCGAGGGCTGCGCCCGCCTCGTCGAGGCCTGCGCCGCCGACGTGCTCGTCCTCCATCTCAACGCCGTGCAGGAAGCGGTCCAGGTCGGCGGCGACACCGACTTCACCGGCGTCGCCGAGCGCATCGCCGAGGCCGCGGCGGGGCTGGCGGTGCCCGTCGTGGTCAAGGAGGTCGGCTTCGGCCTCGGACCCGACGACGTCGACCTGCTCCTCGACGCGGGCGTCGCAGGCCTCGACGTCGCCGGCGCGGGCGGCACGAACTGGGCCCGGCTCGAGGGTCGGCGCGACCCCCGCGCTGGTGCGGTAGCCGCGGCCTTCGCCGACTGGGGCTGGCCGACGGCCGAGGCGCTGGCCCACGCCAGCGCCGCCCTCGACCGGCGTGGGGAAGGCGACGTCGTCCTCATCGCCTCCGGCGGGATCGCCGACGGGGTCGAGGCCGTGAAGGCCCTTTGCCTCGGGGCGCGCCTGGCCGGCGTGGCGCGTGGCCTGCTCGCCGCCGCCGCCGAGGGGCCCGCGGCGGCCGTCGAGGCGGTCGGCATCCTCCTCGAGCAGCTGCGCATCGCCGCGTGGGCCGCCGGCGCGACGCGTCTGGCCGACCTCGACGGCTCCCGGCTGGAGGCCGTCACGCCCCTGCCCCGCGCGGGGTTCGGGATGCGATGACCCATGCCCGTGCCCGTGCGGCCACGCTGCTCCTCGTGCTGCTCCTCGGCCTCTCCCTCGCGGTGCCACCGACCGCGCGGGCCGCGCAGGAGGGTGCCTGCAGGCCACTCGACGAGCGCACGCTCGCCGCGCAGCTCGTGATGGCGGGGGTGCCCGGGCTGGCCGCAGGGGAGCGCGCCGGCGAGCTCGTCGGACGCCACGCCGGCTCGGTCATCCTCATGCCGCACAACGTCGACAGTGCCGGGCAGGTCGCCGAGCTCCTTGCCGCGCTGCGC
>SLNF01000073.1 GCA_007133145.1 Nitriliruptorales bacterium | reverse complement strand
GGCCGGCGTGGCGCTGCCCGCCACCGCCGGCTACCGGTCGGTCGCGGCGCCGCTCGCGGCGCGCCGAGCGCGGCGACGGTTCAGCGCAGCAGCGCCACCGCCGAGCGCCCGGGGCTGCCCGCGCGGTCGGCTCGCTCGGCTCAGCGCAGGATCGGCGCGACGGTCGCGCCGGTCAGGGCCACGAGGTCGGCTGGGGCGAGCTCGACCTGCAGACCGCGGCGTCCGCCGTTGACGATGACGCGGTCGTGGGCGGCGAGGCCGGCGTCGACGACGGTCGGGAGGCGCCGGCGCTGCCCGAAGGGGCTGATCCCCCCGTGGACGTAGCCGGTGACGCGCTCGGCGTCGGCGACCTCGGCCATGGCGATGCGCTTGACGCCTGCGGCGGACGCGAGGGCCTTGAGGTCGAGGCGGCCGTCGACGCCGACGACGGCGTTGCGGTGGCCTCCGTCCTCGTCGACCACCACGAGCGTCTTGCCGACGCGCTCGGGCCCGACGCCGAGGGCCTCGGCGGCCTCCTCCCCGAAGCGCTCGGCCTGCGGGTCGTGGCTGAAGGCATGGAGGCGGTAGGCCACGCCGGCAGCGTCGAGGGCGCGGGTGGCCGGCGTGGCGCTGCCCGCCACCGCCGGCTACCGGTCGGTCGCGGCGCCGCTCGCGGCGAGGGCCTCGTAGCCGCCGATGTTCGTGAGGTCGGTGAAGCCCATGTCGGCCATGACCTGCGCGGCCTGCCCGCTGCGGTTGCCGCTGCGGCAGTAGAGGAAGTAGCTCGCGTCGCGGTCGAGCTCGTCGACACGGTCGCGGAAGTCCGGCGACTGGACGTCGATGAGCGTCGCGCCCTCGAGCGCCCCCTCGGCGTGCTCGGCGGGCGTGCGCACGTCGATGACCTCGACCTCGCCCTGCCGGTCGGCGAGCTCGGCGACGGCGTCGCCCTCGGAGATCGTGCGCAGGCTCGTCCCGGTGACGACAGCGTCGTCACCGGCGGCCTGGGCGCAGGCGACGATGGACAGCGGCAGGGCGAGCAGGAGCATGGCGAGTCCGATCCTGAGCGGGCGCATCAACGTTCCTCTCGAGACTTGAGGTGGTACCCCCTACGGTACCCCTTGAGGCCGCGGGGCGCGGCGGTCCGATCGGTCCCCGTCGCGTCACCGTCGCGAACGTCGACGGTGCGCCGCGGCGTCGCCTCAGTGCTCGGTCGTCGCGTCGACCGCCGCCTGCGGCTCCGCCCCCGCGGGGGTGGCGGCCGTCGCAGCGCCGGCGCGCCCCCCACCCCAGGCAGTGATGATTCGCGGGCGGTCGGGGGAGTGGCCGATGAGGAAGCGCCCCACGGGGTTGCCGCCGTCCCTCGCGCGCTGCTGGCGGCTCCTGAGCTCGCGAGCCTCGTTGGGGGTGAGGTAGGTGCGGCTGAGCTTGCGCCGGACCGCCGCTGAGCGGTAGTGGCGGAAGCCGGGGCTCGGGGTCCGCCAGTCGGGGCCGTAGGTGCCGGCGAGGACGGTGGCCACGTCGCCGGGGACCGTGACCTCGGTGCCCTTGAAGTCGGTCGTCGCCAGCGGCTCGAAGTCCGCACGCCGGGCGTCGATGTCGCTGTAGGCCCAGGCTCTCTCGTTGGCGAACCACACCGGGTAGATGTCGAGCTCGCGCTCCTCGATGTAGAGCTTGAACAGCCCTCCGCTCACGCGGCAGCCGACGTCGTAGCCCTGGGCGAGGAGCTCCTCGACGATGCCGAGGGTCTCAGCCTTGACCGTCGCGGGATCCTCGGCGTCGGAGAGGTACCCCAGGTCGACGTCGTCGTCGCCGGCGATGAAGTCCCCGTCCCTCACGCAGCCAAGGAGCGTGCCGTAGACGAGGAAGAGCTCGCGGCCCAGGCGCTCCCGGAAGGTCCTCCGGGCCCGTGCGTAGGACTCGAGGGCGGAGATGGGCCCGTCGGAGACCGGCCCCACGGTCCCGACGAGCGTGCCCTTCTTCGTGAGCTCCGCGTGCGGCCCGTCGTCGCCGAGGAGCGCACCGTCGCCGTGGGGGACGACGAGCTCCACCGCCGGGGCGCCCGACGGGGCGGCCAGCGGCGCGTCGTCGACCCACACGCTCAGGTGCGAACGTGGGGGGAAGCGGTCGAGGGTGGGATGCTTGATCGCGTAGCGGAAGCGCGGGGCGTAGGCGTCCTGGACGATGCTGTCGTGGTTGAGACCGACGCTGCGGATGGGCTGCCCGTCGACCCGGACCGCCACCTCGACGGCCTCGGGGTCGGTGACCCACCCGGTGAGGAGGACCCCGGTGTGGATGACCTCGGCGGCGAACCGCCCGGCGGTGGCCTGCTCCTGCGACGCGTCGCCCTCGACGGGGGCGACCTCCACGTCGAGGGCGCGATGCTGCCGCTCGACGTCCTCGACGCGCACCCGGCAGTACTCCCAGCGAAACTCCCACTCGTTGTGGGCCTCGAGCGCCCAGGGCTTGTCGACCGACTCGAGCAGCCGCAGGGCGCGACCGAACGCTGCCAGCGCCTCGTCGTACCGCTCCAGCGCCTGCAACGCACGACCAAGGGCATAGGGCTCCTTGGCCTTGGGCTCGCCGTCGGCGTCGGCCATCCCGTCGAGCGCCCGGCCGAGCCGCGTCGTCGGGGCCGTCGGGGCGGCGTCGCTGGCGCCCAGTTCGGCGAGCGCCCGATAGGAGGCGACGACGGTCTCCCAGTCAGGCAGCTTCGCGGCGATGACCGTGTTGCGGCGCCACCCGAACGCCTTGGTCGGGTCGCCCTGCACCGCGGCGGCCTGCGCCCGGGCGGCAGCCTCGTACCGGCCGGTCTTGTAGAGCGCCCACGCGTACTGCGTCTGCCACTGGGGCCGGGGGACCTCGCGCGCCTCGATGGCCTCCCTCCAGGCAGTGACGGCCCGCGGCCAGTCCTTGCGGGCCGACGCGCGGTAGGCGCGGTAGACGTCGCGCCCCTGACCGATGCCGAGGACCGCGAACAAGCGCCGCAGCAGCCCCCGCAGACGCGGGGGGATCAGGACCTTGAGCACGCGCACTGTCATCGACCGATCGGGATCGTCGAGGGCCTTCACCGCATCGAGGTGGCAGGCCCGCAGGCTAGCACCGGCCCTGCCGGCGGCCGCTGCGTCCCGGGCCGCCTCCTGCGACCGCTCCTGGGCCATCGTAGGAGAGCCCCCGGGTCGAGCGGCGACCCCCGCACCGTAGACTGACGGCGTCACCGTGCCCGGGGCCGCCGCCCACGACGGCGCCCCGCCACCGCACTCGCGCAGGAGCCGACACGACGATGATGGGCGACGGGGCCCACGCGGCCGAGCGCTTCTACGCCGACCTCGTCCGGCTCCTGCCCGACGAGCCGATCGGCTACCTCGGCATCGGGCCGGGCAGGGGCAGGGCTCTCCTCGAGCTGCCCCGCGCCGGCCCGCCGCTGCACCGCGCCTGGCTGTTCGAGCCCGACCCGCACGCGGTGGCGCGGCTGCAGCAAGGCGCGGCCGGCGACGCGATCGAGGTCCGGGAGGGGATCCCCGAGATCGACGCCTGGCTCGATGCCGTCGGTCCCTCCCGCATCGACGTGCTCGACGTCGCCGCCGGTGCCCGCGTCGTCGAGGCGCTGCGCAGCGCCCACGGGCTGCTCTCGCAGGGCGCGGCCACCGTCGTCTCCGCCGAGGTCGGCTTCCTCGACGGCGCACCGGGGCCCCCGCACCATCGTCACGTCGAGGCGCTCCTCGGCGCGCACGGCTACCGGCTCCACCGCTACGACCCGATCGAGGAGGACCCGCTCGAGGAGGGGCCGGTGCTGCGGCGCGCCCACGCGGTCTTCGTGGCAGGCGGCCACAAGCCCACCGACGGCACCGTGACCGGCCATCGCGCCGCGCCGAGGCCAGCCCCCGACGAGGCCGCGGCCATGCGGCGGCGTCGCCACAGCGCCGCGGTCGCCGACGTCGCCATCGACGAGATCCGCCGACTCCGTGCCGAGGCCGCCACGCAACGGGCGGAGCTCGCCGCCCGGGGCGAGGAGCTGGCCGCCACCCGCGAGGAGCTGGCCGCGCAGGCCGCCGCCTTCGCCGCCCGGGCCGAGGCGTTCCGGGAGCGCTTCCTCGCGCAGGTCCGCTACAGCGAGGAGCTCGAGGCGACGGTCGCCGCCCTGCTCGACAGCCGGTCCTGGCGCCTGACGTCCCCGGTCCGGGCCACGAGCCGCATCGGCCAGCGCCTGCGCAGACGTCCGGTCTCGCAGGGGCCGACCCTGCCGACGCCTCCCGAGGACGCCGAGGACCCCCTCGGGGATGCCCCCAGCGCCCCGGTGGGAGCTCGGCGCGGGGGGGACCGGCGACTGAAGGCCAAGACGCCGCCCGAGGCCCGCTTCGTAAGCGTCGACGGCCGCCGCCGCAAGGTGACGCTCAAGCGGGCGCGGAACTGGCTGTGGTCGGGCTACGCGGCCCTTGGGCGGCGCTGGCTCGAGGCGATCGTCGAGGGCGCGCTGCCGACCCGGCTCGAGGACCGCGTCGAGGCCGCGAGGACGCTCTCGGTGTGGCACGCCAAGCGCGGGGACCCCACCGCCGGGCTCGACTGGCTGTGGCGCTGCTTCGAGCTCGACCCCGACCGGGCCGCGCAGCGGCCGTTCTGGCTGCTCGAGGCGCAGTACCTCGAGCGCGCGGGGCGCCTGGCCGAGGCGCGGGTCGTGGTGGCGTCGCGACGGGCCGACGTGCGCGACACGAGCGCGCGCCTCGTCACCGCGACGGTCGACGGGCGCGTCGACCCCGACACCCCGGCGCGGTGGCGTCCGGAGGCGATCGACGCGCTCAACGCCGTCTACGCCGAGCATGGTCGGCTGCCGGTGCGCGCCGTCGACCCCGACGCTGCCTGGAGCATCGACAACCTCGCGACGGACCTCCCGGCCGAGCGGCTGCGCGGCGACGGGCCGCTCGTGAGCGTGATCGTGCCGGTCCACGATGGCGCGGCCACGCTGCCGACCGCGCTGCGCTCGCTCGGCCAGCAGTCCTGGACGAACCTCGAGATCATCGTCGTCGACGACGCCAGCGCCGACGGCTCGGCCGACGTCGCCCGGGCGTTGGCCGAGGGCGACGATCGCATCCGGGTGCTCGAGCTCACGGAGAACGTCGGCGTCTACGGGGCCCGCAACGCCGGCCTCGCCGTCGCCAGCGGTGCCTACGTGACCATCCACGACGCCGACGACTGGTCGCACGCCGAGAAGATCGAGTCCCAGCTCGACCTCCTCGCCGAGGGGGCACCCTTCGTGCTCTCCGACATGGTGCGCGTCGCCGAGCCGCTCGTGTTCACCGGGCCGCCCACCCCCAGCGACACGCTGCTCCAGCCCAACATCTCCTCGACGCTCATCCGACGCGACGACCTGCGCGCACTTGAGGGCTGGGACGACCGTGTCCGCATCACCGCCGATGCCGAGCTGCTCCGACGACTCGCGCTGCGTCACGGGCTCGATCCGCAGCTCTCCGACCTGCCGCGCGCGCTGCCGGGATGCCCGCTGTCGTTCCTCCGCAAGACCGAGACCTCCCTGACCGGCCGGGTTGACACCCACGCCTCGACCGTGCGCTTCGGCGTCCGGCGGGAGTACCGCGAGGCGTCGGAGTGGTGGTACCGGCGCCAGGCCGGGGACCCCGCGGGACAGACGCTCCCACGCGGAGACTTCGACTTCCCCGTGCCCGCGACGATCCGCCGCGAGCGCGCCCGGCGCGTCGATACCGACGTCCTCGTCGTCGCCGACTTCGCCCTGCCCGGCGATGCCCCGCACCACGCGCTCGCGCTCGTCGAGGGCGCACTCGCCGCCGGCCGACGGACTGCCATCCGCCAGTACCCGTGGTGGCGGGAGTACCCGATGCGGCGGCGGCTGCCCGCGGCGGTGCGCGAACGGCTCTACGAGCGCGACGTGCCCGTCGTCGCCGCCCACGAGGAGGTCGATGCCGACGGGGTCCTCCTCGCCCACCCACCGCTGTTCGAGCAGCGCCACGACGGGGCGACGACGGTGCAGGCCCGTTGGTCGGCGCTCACCGTCGACGCGCCCGCCGAACGGACACGCGACGGACGGGAACCGCTCTACGACCCCGCGCAGGTGGTCGAGACCCTCGACGGGCTCGTCGCCTGCGCGACGACGTGGGCGGCGACCTCCGAGGACCTCCGGCGGCGGCTCGAGGCCGATCCCCGAGCCCCCACCCCCTCATCGACGGTGTGGCCCCCGCTGCTCGACCTCGAGCGGTGGACACCCCGCCGACCCGACCTCGGCCGCGTCGGCGGGGCGCGTCCCGTCCTGGGCCGCAGCGCGCCCGACGATCCCCTCGCATGGCCGGGCCGACCCGAGGAGCTCCGCGCGGCCTATGGCGCCGGTGAGCCCTGCGCGGTGCGCCTGCTCGGCGGCGCGGAGACCCTGCGAGGCCTGCTCGGGGCGCTGCCCACGAACTGGGAGGTCGAACCGGGGCGGGGCGAGCCCGGCGACGAGGCGCCGTTGCACGCCTTCCTGCCGAGCCTCGACTTCTACGTCGGCCTGCCCCACGAGGACGCGGTCCCTGCCACCGACCTCGGGGTCCTCCGGGCGATGGCCCTCGGCATCCCCGTCGTCCTGCCCCCGGCGCTCGCCGAGCAGTTCGGTGACGCGGCGCTCTACGCCGAGCCCGACGACGTCTGGCCGGTGGTGTCGGCGACGTGGGCGCAGCGGCAGGACTACGCCGACCGGGTCGAGGCCGGCCTGGCCTACGTCCGCCGCCACGGCGACCTGCGCGCCTGCGGCGCCCGCCTCGAGGCGCTGTCGCCCTGAGGGGTCACAGCGGGCCGGACGGCGGCGGCCCCTGTGCCTGCCCGCTGCGAGCCATGTTCGCGAAGCGCGAGTGGTGCCCGATGAAGGTCAACCGAACGGTGCGCAGAGGCCCGTTGCGGTGCTTGGCGACGATGATCTCGGCCTCGCCCTTGTTCGGCGACTCCGGGTCGTAGACGTCGTCGCGGTAGATGAAGGCGACGAGGTCGGCGTCCTGCTCGATCGAGCCCGACTCGCGCAGGTCGGCGAGCTGGGGTCGGCGGTCGGTGCGGTCCTCGGGCTTGCGCGACAGCTGGGAGAGCGCGATCACCGGGACGTCGAGCTCCTTGGCGAGGATCTTGAGGCCCCGCGAGAGCTCGCTGACCTCCTGCACCCGGCTCTCCGAGCGCCGGTGCGCCTGCATGAGCTGGAGGTAGTCGAGGATGACGAGGTCGAGGCCGTGCTTCTGCTTGAGCCGACGGCACTTCGACCGCAGCTCCATGAGGTTGAGCCCCGGGGTGTCGTCGATGAAGAGCGGCGCCTCGGCGAGCCTGCCCATCGCCTGGCTGAGCTTCGGCCAGTCCGCGTCCTGCAGCCGCCCGGTGCGCAACCGCTCGGAGTCGACCTTGGCCTCGGAGGCGAGGATCCGCTGCACGAGCTCGGTCTGGGACATCTCGAGGCTGAACAGCGCGACGGGCCGACGCAGGTCGACCGCCACGTTCGTCGCGAGGTTCGTCACGAGGGTGGACTTCCCCATCCCGGGACGCGCCGCGATGATGACGAGGTTCTGCTGCTGCAGCCCCGACGTGAGCTCGTCGAAGTCGAAGAAGCCCGTCGCGAGACCGGTCACCGCCGAGTCGTTCTCATGGAGACGCTCGATGAGCTCGAAGGACTCGGTGAGCAGCTCCTTCATGAGCGCGAACTCGCCGACTCGGCCGCGCTGCGCGACCTGGTACATGAGGGCCTCGGCGCTGTCGACGGCCTCCTCGGCGCCCTCCTCGGCGTCGTAGCCGATGCGCGTGATCTGCGTGCCCGCGTCGATGAGGCGGCGACGCAGCGCCTGCTCGGCGACGATGCGCGCGTAGTAGACGGCGTTGGCCGCGGTCGGCACACGGTCGATGAGCTCGGTGATCGCCACGACGCCGCCGGCGGAGTCGAGGGTGCCGCGCCGCTCGAGCTCGTCGCCGAGGGTCACCGGGTCCACGGGCTCGCCGCGGTCGTAGAGGTCGGAGACCGCCTCGAAGATCGTGCGGTGCGCACCCCGGTAGAAGTCCTCGGCCCGGACGACCTCGTTGACCTCGGCGATCGCGTCCTTCGAGAGGAGCATCGAGCCGAGGACGCTGACCTCCGCCTCGAGGTTGTGCGGGGGCACGCGGTCGTAGCCGCCGTCCGGCGGCGGCAAGCGGTGGACGTTCGGGCTCGCCTCGCTCACGACTCCGTCTCCCTCATCGCGCTCCTCCTCCTGCCCGCGACCGCGGGGCCGCCCGGCCGCAGCGGCCTCGGCGACCCCGCCGCTCGCCCGGGCACCATACGGCCGGGGTGCGACATGTCGGCGTCGCCGACGACCACCATCCACCGGGGGCGGAGGGGCCGTGGTGGAGAGGCCGGCGAAGGCTGTGGACGAAGGCGACGGGCTGTGGGCCGCGCCAGGGGTTCTGTGGACGGCGGGGGCGCCCCGATCCACGCATCCACAGGCCAGCGCGTGCGCCGAGCGGACGTCCGTCGCTCGCGCCGTGGTCAGGGAGGAGCCGCGCCGCCGACAGCACGCGACCCCGGCCGGGGTCACGGCCGGGGTCGGGGTGGGGCGAGGCTGCGCCTAGTCCTCGTCGGCGGGCGCGACCTCGACGGTGAGGGTCGCCTCGACGTCGCGGTGGAGCCGCACGGGCACCTCGTGGGCGCCGACGGACTTGATCGGCCGGCCGAGCTGGAGCTCCTTCGAGCCGATCGTCACGCCGAGCTGCTCGCGGGCGGCCTCGCGCAGGGCGTTGGCGCCCACCGAGCCGTAGAGCTGTCCGTCCTCACCGGCCTTGGCGGTGACGACGACGCTGCCGCGCTCGATCTCGCCGCGTCGGCCCTCGGCGTCGGCGAGCGTGGCCGCGGCGTGCTTCCGCCGCTTGCGGGCGATCGCCTCGGCGTCCTTGATCGCGCCTCGGGTGGCCTTCATCGCCAGCCCGCGCGGCACGAGGTAGTTGTTGCCGTAGCCGTCGGCGACGTCGACGACCTCGCCGGCCTCGCCGAGGTTCTCGACGTCCTTCTTCAGGATGAGCTTCATCGCGTGCGCTCCTCGAGCGGCCTGCTAGTTGACGGTGTAGGGCAGCAGCGCCATCTCGCGGGCGTTCTTGATCGCCTCGGCGAGCAGCTTCT
>SLNF01000293.1 GCA_007133145.1 Nitriliruptorales bacterium | reverse complement strand
CTTCGCGCTGCTCGCGGCCCTGCCCGCCGAGCGCGCCGAGGCGGCCCTCGCCGCGGCGATCGCGGCCGAGCCGGGGGTGCCCGCAGCCATCATCGGCCGACTCGAGGCGCACGACCCCGAGACCGCGGCGCGTCTCGTCGTCGACGGCGTCGAGCGCCGGCTTGACACCGCGGGGTACGAGCATTTCGCGCCGCGTTGACCCTTGCGTGGCCCGGACGCGCAGCGGGCACGATCGCCGCCGGGCGGTGCCGTAGGGACGAGTGAGGCCGAACGAGGACGAAGGAGGCACGGTGCAGGGCTCCTCGAGTTCGCTGCGACGCCGCTGGCGCGGTCTGGCGCGCCACCTCGGGGCGACGTCGACGGGTGCCGACGCGCTCCTCGGGATGCTCGTGAGTCGCTACACCGAGCCGCACCGGCGCTACCACACGCTCCATCACGTCAACGACGTCCTCGACGGCATCGACCGGCTCGCCGAGGCGGGCGAGCCCCTCGAGCACCCCCACGCCACCGCGCTCGCGGCCTGGTTCCACGACGTGGTCTACGAGCCTGGCGACCCGGGCAACGTCGCGCGGTCGGCGCAGCTGGCCACCGAGGCCCTCGCCGGCGGCGGGGTCGACGACCGCACCGTCGAGCGCACCGCCGCGCTCGTGCTCACCACCGAGCACCACGTTCCCGACGGCCCCGACGCCGCGGTGCTCTGCGATGCCGACCTCGCCGTGCTCGGCCGCGAGCGCCGCGCCTACCTGCGCTACGCCCGGCAGGTCCGCGAGGAGCACGACCATCTCGACGACGCCGCCTACCGCGTCGGGCGTCGGGAGGTCCTGCGCGCCCTGCTCGAGCGACCGTTGCCGTATCACACCGCGACGATGCGGCAGGAGCGTGGCGCGCTCGTGCGGCCCAACCTCCTCGACGAGCTCGAGCGGCTCAGCGACGACGGGCGCCCGGTCGGCGAAGCCCTGCGTGACGTAGCGCGTTGACGAGCTCGCGGCTGCTCACCGGGGTCGCGCCGAGGGCGAGCGCGTGGGCCCGCAGTTCGGTGGGGACGTCGTAGTGGTCGCCTTGGAAGTGCTCGCGGCGCAGACCGAGGCGTGCGGCGAAGTCGTGGAGCTCTGCGTGGCTCGCGTCGCTCGCGAGGTGCGCCCAGCGTCGGCCCCGCCAGCGCCACACCGCCGCGTCGACGAGGACGGCCACGTGGGCCTCAGGCGGTGCGTTGCGGCGGGCGCTGGACCTTGCCGGCCTTGAGGCAGGAGGTGCAGACGTGGGCCCGACGCACCCCGCCGTTCTCCCAGATGCGGATGCGCTGCACGTTGGGGCTCCAGCGACGCTTGCTGCGGCGGTGCGAGAAGCTCACCTGGTAGTTGAAGTTCGGCTTCTTCGCGCAGATCTCACAGACGGCAGGCATGGCGTGGCATCCCTCGGTTGGCACAGCGATCGGGGCGGTGCTTCTCGTCTGCCGTCCCGGGGTGCCCGGCGCGGAGGCGTCAGGTGGCATCGCCCGAGCGGCAACCCGCGCAGCGTAGCCCGTCGCGCGGGGCGGTGCCACCCGAGGGCCGCGCCCGGGCCTGCCGGTCGCCGGCGGGGTCGCGCTCTACACTGCCGCCCAGCCCGCCCCGCCGAGCCGCCGGCCGCTGTCGACCGAGGAGGCCCGCCATCGACCTCCACGACCCGATCGACGCGGTCCCGGGGGTCGGCGTGCCGGACGCCCGGCGCTTCGCCGAGCTCGGGGTCGCCACCGTGCGCGACCTCCTCGGACACTACCCTCACCAGGACCGCTACCGTGATGCCGGCGCGGTCGTCGATGCCGCGGACGCGCCGCGCTCGGAGCCGGTCACCATCGTCGGCCACATCACCGCGTGGCGCGTCGATCGTCCGCCGCGGCGCCGCGGCATGACGATCGCCCGCGCGACGTTGCTCGACCGTGGCGGCGCCGCGGTCGAGGTCCCCTTCTTCAACCAGCCCTGGCGCCCGAAGCAGACCCCCAAGGGCAGCTTCGTCGCGGTGTCGGGCACCCTCGAGACCTTCCGCCGGCAACTGCAGGTCAAGAACGCCTCGCTGACCCGCATCGAAGGGGAGGAGCACCTCGCCGCGCTCGAGCGCGGCCGCGTGACCCCGACCTACCCGGCGGTCGACGGGCTCCCGAGCCACCGCATCGCCGCGGCGGTGGGTGCCGCCCTCGAGGGACTGGGCCCGCTGCGCGAGTACCTCCCTGAGGCGTTGCGACGGCACCGCGGGCTCTGCGGGCTCGACGAGGCCGTGCGCACCCTGCACGCCCCCGGTGCGCTCGGTGAGCTTCCCGCAGCGCGCGAGCGCCTCGTGTACGACGAGCTGCTGTGCCTGCAGCTCGGGTTGCAGCAGCGGCGTCACCGGCTCGAGGCCGACGTCGTCGGCCTCGTGCAGCCCCCCCGCGACGACGGCCTCGCCGCGGCCCTCCTCGAGCGCCTGCCGTTCACGCCGACCGCCGCGCAGCGGCGCGCCACCGGCGAGCTCGCCGCCGACCTCGGCCGCGCCACGCCCATGCACCGGCTGCTGCAGGGCGACGTCGGCTCGGGCAAGACCGTCGTCGCCGCCTGGGCGATGCTCACCGCGCTCGACCACGGTCGGCAGGCGGTGGTCATGGCGCCCACGGAGGTCCTCGCCGAGCAGCACCTGCGCACGTTCACCGACTTGCTCGCCCCCCTCGGCGTCAATGTCCTCGACGGTCCCCGCATCGCCCTGCTCACCGGGAGCCTGCCGGCGGCGCAGCGTCGCCGCGTGCTCGCCGAGCTCGCCGTCGGCGACCTCGATCTCGTCATCGGCACCCACGCCCTGCTCGAGGAGCGCGTCGACTTCGCCGACCTCGGCGTCATCGTCGTCGACGAGCAGCACCGCTTCGGGGTGGAGCACCGCACCCGTCTGCGGGACAAGCGGGGCGACGGCCACGCTCCCGACGTCCTCGTCATGACCGCGACGCCGATCCCGCGCTCGCTCGCGCTGACGTTCTACGGCGACCTCGACGTCACCGTGCTCGACGAGCTGCCGCCGGGGCGCGAGCCGGTCACCACGCGGGTCATCGAGCGGGACTCGTCCCGCCGGGCGCGTCTCTACCGCTTCATCACCGAGCGCGTCGCCGCCGGCGAGCGCGCCTACGTCGTCTGTCCGCTCATCGAGGACTCGACGAGCCTCGAGGGGGTGGCCAGCGCGGTGTCGACCCACCGCCGCCTCGCCGAGGAGGTCTTCCCCGACCTTCACGTCGGCCTCGTCCACGGCCGGCTTTCCTCCGAGGACAAGGACGAGGTCATGGAGGCGTTCCGCCGTGGCGACGTCGACGTCCTCGTGGCCACGACGGTCATCGAGGTCGGCGTCGACGTGCCCGAGGCCACGGTGATGATCGTCGAGGACGCCGACCGCTTCGGCATCAGCCAGCTGCACCAGCTGCGGGGACGCGTCGGTCGGGGAGGGGGGCGCTCCTACTGCGTGCTCTTCAGCGCCAACCCCGAGGAGAGCCCGCGCCTCGAGGCGGTCGCGTCGACCGCCGACGGCTTCCGCCTCGCCGAGATCGACCTCGAGCTGCGTGGGGAGGGCAGCCTCTTCGACACCCGCCAGTCGGGCCTGCCCGACCTGCGGCTGGCCCGCCTCGCGCGGGACACCGCGCTCGTCGGGGCGAGCCGCGACGACGCTCGCGCCCTCGTCGAGGCCGACCCCGACCTGCACGCGCACCCCGCGCTCGCCGAGGAGGTCGCCTGGCGCTACGGCGAGGAGCGCCTCGCCGCCCTGGACTCCGGCTGATGCCCCGGGTCATCGCCGGCGCGCTCGGCGGACGCCGCTTCGCCGCCCCGCCCGGCGAGGCCACCCGTCCCACCGCCGAGCGGGTGCGTGAGGCGCTCTTCAGCGCGCTCGCCGCCGATCTTCCCGACGCGGCGGTCCTCGACCTCTTCGCCGGCTCGGGGGCGCTCGCGATCGAGGCGCTCTCGCGAGGGGCGTCCCGCGCGGTCCTCGTCGAGTCGAGCCGCCGTGCCGTCACGGTGATCCGGCGCAACCTCGGCGACCTCGGGCTCGACGAGCCGCCGGGTCGCGCGCTCGTGCGCGGGATCGACGTGCGGACGTTCTGTGCCCTGCCCGAGGGCGGGCCCTTCGACGTCGTGCTCGCCGATCCGCCCTACGAGCTGTCGGCGGAGGTGCTCGGCGGCTGCATCGGCGACCTTGTCGCGGCGGGGGCGCTGCGGCCCGGTGCGCGCGTCGTCCTCGAGCGCGAGCGTCGGGGGGTCGAGGCGCTCGAGGCCGCCCGGCCGCCTGCGGTGGCGTCCGAGCGGGTCCGGGCTTACGGTGACACCGTGCTCGTGTGGTGGCGCGCGAGCCACGAGGTCCCAGGCGACGTGAGGGGAGACGTGCCGACGTGACGACCGCGGCCTGCCCCGGCAGCTTCGACCCCATCACCAACGGCCATCTCGACGTCATCGAACGCGCGGCCGCGAGCTTCGACGAGCTCGTCGTGGCCTGCACCCGCAACGCGGGCAAGCACGCGCTTTTCTCCCTCGAGGAGCGCGTCGGGATGATCGAGGAGGTCACCGGTCACCTCGCCAACGTCACCGTCGCGTCGTTCGACGGTCTGCTCGTCGACTTCTGCGCCGAGCGTGGCGTCCGCGTCATCGTCAAGGGGCTGCGGGCGGTCAGCGACTTCGAGTACGAGCTGCAGATGGCGCAGATGAACGGCCGACTGGGCGAGGTGGAGACGCTGTTCCTCACGACGAGCCCCGTATATTCGTTCCTGTCCTCCTCGTTGGTGAAGGAGGTCGCCCGCTTCGGGGGCGACGTCTCCGACTTCGTGCCGGAGAGCGTCGCCCATCGCCTCACCGCCCGCCTCGCCCCGTAGCCGCCGCGCAGCAAAGGACCCACCGTGGATGTGGAGGGTTACCTCGACCGGATCGAACAGCTCGTCGCCCAGGGTCGCCCCGTGCCGTTGTCGGCCTCGGTCATGGTGAGCAAGGCCGAGCTCGAGGAGGCGGTCGCGGGGCTGCGCGGCGAGCTCCCCGAGGAGATGCGCCAGTCCCGCTGGGTGCTCAAGGAGCGCGACGAGGTCATCGACCAGGCGCGCCGGGAGGCCGAGCGCATCCTCGCCGACGCCCAGTCGGAGGCCGAGCAGCGCGTGAGCGAGACCGAGGTGGTCAACACCGCGCAGCGTGAGGCCGAGCGCATCCTCGAGCAAGCCCGTGAGGAGGCCCGGGTCCTGCGGCTCGAGGCCGAGGACTACGTCGACAACAAGCTCGCGAACTTCGAGATCGCCCTGCACAAGACCCTCGAGGCGGTTGAGAAGGGGCGCGAGCGGCTCCGAGGGCGGCTCGTCTCCGACGAGCTCACGCCCGAGGACGAGGAGCCGGTGCCCGGGGGGGACGAGGACGAGGCGCCGACCACGCGCTCGCAGCTCTACGACCACGAGGGCGGGTAGGCCCACCTTCCGCCGAGGGGCGGGCAGGCCCCGCCGGCGGACGGACCGCCCCGGTCGGGCGTCGGCCCACGGGGGGCGTGGTAGGCTTCCCGGTCCGGAAACCGGGGTCTGTCGTCATGCCCGACGACCCCTTGCCGCGCCCTCGCTGGAGCCCTGTTGTGCTCATGACCGCCCCCCTCGATGACCTCACGGTGAAGGTCAGCGACCTCGTCGATCGTCCGGGAGCCTCCCGTGCGGTCGACTTCGCGCTGCCCGTGCCCGACGGCTTCGACCTGCCCTTGGCCGCGGTGGGCGCGCCGGTGCGCCTCGAGGGCCTCATCGAGAGCGTCGTCGACGGCCTGCTCGTGCGCGGGCGCCTCGACGCCGAGGTGGTGCTGTCGTGCGCGCGCTGCCTCACGCCGATCGTCAACGACGCCGGCGTCGACGTCGTCGAGCTCTTCGCCGACCCCGCACAGGTCGACCCCGATGACGAGGTCGAGCCGGGCTATGAGCTCCTCGATGGGCACCTGCGCCTCGACGCGCTCGTGCGCGACGGTCTCGCGACGACGATCCCCTTCCGGCCGCTGTGCGCGAGCACGTGCCGTGGCCTGTGCGCCCAGTGCGGCGCGGACCGCAACGAGGTCACCTGCGGCTGCGCCGATGACGCACGCGACCCCCGCTGGGAGGGGCTGCGCGGCCTGCGGCTGCCCGAGTGACCCGCGGGCGACCCTGCCATCCGTTCGAGCCCCCGAGACCAGGAGCGACCACCGTGGCTGTCCCGAAGCGCAAGACCTCGCGAGCCCGCACGCGCCACCGCAAGGCGCAGTGGATGCGCCGTTCCCGCCCGACCGAGGCGACCTGCCGGCGGTGCAAGTCGCCGGTGCGCCCGCACACCGTGTGCGGCGCCTGTGGCTACTACGGTGGCCGGCAGGCGGTCGCCAGCGACGGCTGATGCCGCGCCCGTCGCGCCGGTGACCACCGGGGAAGCCAGCGCCCTCGAGCACGCCCTCGGGGTCGACTTCACCGACGCCGCGCTGCTCGACCTCGCGCTCGCGCACCGCAGCTGGGCGTTCGAGGCCGGCGGTCAGCCAACCAACGAGCGGCTGGAGTTCCTCGGCGACGCCGTCCTAGGGCTCGTCATCACCGACCGCGTCTACCGGGCGCTGCCGGAGGCCTCGGAGGGACGCCTTGCGAAGCTCCGGGCGGCGACGGTGAGCGCGACGACGCTGGCGAGCGTCGCCCGCGGGCTCGGCGTCGGCGAGGCCGTGAAGCTCGGGCGTGGTGAGGAGCAGTCCGGGGGACGGGACAAGGACTCGATCCTCGCCGACACCCTCGAGGCGATCATCGGGGCGGTCTACCTCGACCGCGGGCTCGCGGCGGCGACCGCGCTCGTCCACCGTCTCTTCGATGGCATCGTCGACGAGCTCCAGAGCGCGAAGGGGGCGCTGGACTTCAAGACCGCGCTCCAGGAGCTGTCGGCCGCCGAGCTCAGCACCCTGCCGGCCTACGAGCTCAGCGAGGAGGGACCCGACCACGAGAAGCGCTTCACCGCCGTGGTGCGCATCGGCGGCGAGGCGCTGGGGTCAGGGCAGGGGCGCAGCAAGAAGGAGGCCGAGCAGGCCGCGGCCCGGCAGGCGCTCGACGCCCTCGCCACCCGGTCGGGCATCGCGCAGTAGCCCCGCCGGGCACGGCGGCGCAGCACCCACGGCAGGCACGGCGGCGGCCGTCGAGAACGGAGGAGCACGGTGTCCCACCTTCCCGAGGTGGAGGTCCTGCGAAAGGACCTCGAGAAAGAGGTGGTCGGCAAGCGCGTCAAGGACGTGAGCGTGAAGACCGCGAAGATCGTCGGCCGTCACCGCCACCGTCCCGACTTCATCGCGGCGCTCGACGGCCGCAAGATCGAGGGCGTCCGCCGCCACGGCACCTGGCTGCTCTTCGACCTCGACGACCGGGCGACGCTGTGCGCCCACCTCGGTGACCAGGCCGTCATGACCCGGGAGACCGCCACGGCCGAGTCGGGTCCGCACACCCAGGTCGTCGTGACGTTCACGACCGGGGGGGCGCTCCACCTCGTCGACCCGGGGAAGACCTCACGGCTCTTCGTCGCGCCGACCGAGGGCGTCGAGCACCTCGAGGAGCTCGTGCCGGGGGGGATCGACCCGCTCTCGGGTGCGTTCACCTGGCACGCCTTCGCGCGCTACCTCGCCGGCCGCCACGCCGCGCTGAAGTCGCTGCTCGTCGACGAGACGTTCATCCTCGGGCTCGGCGACCTCTACGCCGACGAGATCCTCTGGTCGGCGGGCCTGGCGCCCGACCGGCGCTCCGACGCGCTCTCGAGCCAGGAGGTCCGGCGGCTCTACCGGGCCCTCTTCGAGGTGCTCTACGAGGCGATCAAGCAGGGCGGGACCGCCGACCTCGAGGCCGAGGGCGAGCACACCGACCTCTTCGGCGAACCCGGTGACTACGGTTCGCACCTCAACGTCCACGGACGGGCGGGTGAGCCGTGCCCGCGCTGCCGCCGTCCCGTGGTCCACACCGAGGTCGAGGGCGTCGGCGCCTACCACTGCTCGTCCTGCCAGGGCTGACCACCGGCCCGCGCACGCGGTCCGACGTGTCAGAACAGTCGTGCGTCGATCCAGAGCGTCGCGGCCACCGCGACGGCCCCGGCGGCCGGCGTGAGCCACCACGGCAGCGCGGGCTCGGGCAGGCCGACGCGGACGAGACGACGCCGGCGTCCCTGCGACCAGCCGGCGATCCAGCCGGCGACGAGGCCGACGAGCTGGGCGAAGCCGGTCGGCACGCCGAGGAGTCGCGCGGCGGCGACGGCGAGGGCGATGCCGGCGAGCGAGCCGAGGATCGCAAGGACGAGCCACTGCAGCAGCGCGACAGCTTCGGTGGCGGAGTGTCGCGCGCGCAGCGCGGTGCGCTCGGCGGCGCGGCGCGCCAGCCGTCGTCGGCGCGACCACCAGCGTCCCGCCCAGCGTCCGGCATCCCCGACCATGGCCTCCCAGCGACGCGCGAGGTCCTCCCGGGCCGCCCGCGAGGCCGTCGCCCGCCGGCGCTCGCGTTGCAGGGCGTCGTAGGCCGCGCGTGACGCGGGGTCCCGGACGAGGCCGTAGGCCACGTTGATGCGCTGCACGCGCCGCGTGGCCGCGGCCCGCTGCTCGGGGGCGACGAGATCGGGGTGGTGGCGGCGCACGAGGCGGCGGTGCGCGGCCTTGAGCTCCGCCTGGGAGGCGGTTGGCGCGACCCCGAGCACCTCGTAGGCATCGAGGTCGGTCTCAGCCATCGGCGCGGCGGGCGGGGACATGGGCGCAGGGTAGCGCCGGGGGCGGCGTCCTCCTTGTCCGCCGCTCCGCGCTTCGGTATCGTGCACGGCAGCACGCGGGGGCGCCGCGCCTCTTCGCGCGCCCGCCCCGAGCGACCACCCCGAGCCTCCGGTGGGGGGCCGACTGGCAAGCCGCGGCACGACCCGCAGCCGGCCGCCGCCTCCGCGACCGGGCCACGACGACGCAGCCGCAGGAGGAGCACCCCATGAAGGCCCTCGTCGGCTCCTGGGAGCACCGCCCCTACCAGCTCCTCGCGGAAGTGACGGCTCTGCGCACGAGGGTGCGTGAGCTCGAGGATGCCCTCGAGAAGGCCGAGCGTGAGAACGCCCTGCTCCGGGAGGCCATTGACGCAGGCCTCGGTGCGCCGACCGAGGAGGAGGGGGCGTCGGCGCTCACGCGCCGCTAGCGGTCGCGCGCAGCCGGCGCGGCGCGGCCCACCCGGCG
>SLNF01000150.1 GCA_007133145.1 Nitriliruptorales bacterium | reverse complement strand
TCGACGGTTGTGCGCAGCGGCCGCGCGGCGACGATCGCCCGGGCGATGCGCCGCGGGTGGCGGTCCTCGCCGCCCGCGGCGAGCAAGCGGGTGAGCTCGGCGTGTGGGGTGTCGTTGACAACGTCGGCGGCCGTGCGCTCCTGTGCGGGATCCATGCGCATGTCGAGCGGCGCGTCGGCACGCCAGGAGAACCCCCGCTCGGCCTCGTCGAGCTGCATCGAGGAGACGCCGAGGTCGTAGAGGACCGCACGCACCGGCAGGTCGGGACGGGCTTCCGCGCGCGCCGCGGCGAGCTCGTCGAAGGCTGCGGCGACGACGATGGCCCGGTCGCCGAAGGGCGCGAGTCGTGCGCGCGCGAGCCCGAGGGCGCGGGGGTCGCGGTCGAGACCGAGCAGGGCGACCCCGGGACCACTCGCCTCGAGCAGCGCGGCGGCGTGCCCGCCCGCACCGACGGTGGCGTCGATGAGCAGCCCGGGGCCCTCGTCTGCGAGCAACGCGGTCACGCGCTGGCGCAGAACGGGGGCGTGGGGTCCGGCGGGCGCGGTCACCGCGTCACCGCCGGGCGGCAGGAGCGTGGAGGTCGGCATCGTCGCATCGCCCCTAGAACCCACCGAGGTCGAACGGCGCGTCGGTCTCGGCGAACTCGCGCATCGCGTCCTCGCGGTAGCGCTCCCACCGGGCGCTGTCCCACAGCTCGACGCGCTCGTCGGCCCCGACGACGGTGATCTCGCGATCGAGGTCGGCGTAGGTGCGCAGGCGCTGCGGGATCGTGATCCGGCCCTGCTTGTCGGGCTGCTCGGGATGGGCCGAGGAGGTCATCATCCGGACGAACATGCGCTCGCGCCGGTCGGTCGACCGCAAGCTGCGCAGCCCGGCGAGGACGCGGTCCCACGCCGGCTGTGGGTGGACGGTGAGGCAGTGGTCGACGCCGACGGTCATGACGAGACCCCCCTCGAGCTGCTCGCGGAACGCGGACGGGAGGATGAGGCGCCCCTTCGAGTCCAGCGTGTGCTGGTACTCGCCGAGGAACATCGTCACCTCCTCCTTCGCCGGGAGCCGCAGTGGGGACCCCGCACCGGGATCGGTGGCCGACCTCAGACCCCTCCGCTCCCGCGGCCTCCAGCACGCTCCACATTGCACCACTCTCCTCCACTTGTCAATGCTCTCACCCCACCTCTGCCCGCCCCCGGCTGAGCGGAGCAATGAAATGCCTGGTCACAGGGGTGGTGGGAAGTGGAGGAGTCAGGGCGCGCGGACGCCCTCAGCGACACCGAATGACGGCTCGCTCGGCGAGGAAGGGGGTGCTTGGGAGGTCAACCCGCCCGCAGAGGGGCGCGTGGCACGGTCGCGGGGGCCGGGGGTGGAGCGGAGTGGAGGGGCCTCAGGCGCCGGGTACCGCGTCGCCGAGGTAGTCCTCCCATTCGGGTGCGAGGGCGCCGACCGAGGCGACGAGCCAGAAGGCCGCGCGTGGCGCGGCGGGCTGACGTCGCAGCCGCATCCCCGCCTCCTCGGGCGTGCGGGCCTCCTTGCGGCTGTTGCAGCGACGACAGGAGGCCACGACGTTCTCCCAGGTGTGGTCGCCACCGCGGCTGCGCGGCACGATGTGGTCGACGTTCTCGGCGCTGCGGCCGCAGTACTGGCACGCACCCCCGTCGCGCAGGAACACGCCCCGCCGGGTGAGCGCCGCCCGTGGGCGATAGGGCACGTGGACGTAGCGCCGCAGCCGCAGGACGCTCGGGGCGGGGAGGTCGAGCTTGGCCGACCGGTACCGGTGGCCGTTGGCGTGGAGCACGTCGACCTTCTCGGCGAGGACGAGGACGAGGGCCCTGCGGGCGCTGACCACCGACAACGGCTCCATCGTCGCGTTGAGGACGAGGGCCTTGGGGACCGCGTTGGCCTCCGGGCTCACGGCCGTGGCGGGACCGCCCCCCGGGGGCGTTCTCGCGGGGCGCTGAGGTGGTGCTGGCGGGACGTCATCCACGCGGCCCTCCCGCCGCGGAGAGCCGGTCGTGGTCGAGCCCGTGGGCCCTCCGTCGGCGCGGCCATGCTAGCGCCGCCTACGAGCCCTCGACCACCGCGAACCCCGCGAGCTCGTTGAGCGCCCCGCCCCAGACGAGCACGAGCGCGTCGAGGGCGTCGTCGTGCTCGTGGGGCTCGCCGAGCACGACCCAGCAGTAGGCGAAGTGCTCGACCATCGCCACGAGCGACGCCGCGACGGTGTGCGCCGGTGGGCCCGCCCCGCGTTGGGAGGCCGCGAGCACCGAGGCGACCTGCTCGGCGACGCGCTCGACGAACAGCGCCCTCGATCGGCGGTAGAGCTCGGCGAAGCGCTCCTCGTGCTGCGCGGCCTCGAGCCAGGTGCCCATGACCACGGCGTCACGACGGTAGCGCTCGAGGAACCCGCCGATGACGCGCTCGAGCGCGCCGCGGACGTCGTCGGCGTGCCAGGGCGCGGAGGCGAGCGCGACGAACGCCGCGTGGCTGTCGGCGACGAGCTCCTCGAGCACCGCCGCGCGGTTGTCGTAGTAGTTGTAGAACGTCCCGTGGCTCACCCCGGCACGGCGCACGATGTCCTGCACCCGCGTGCCCTGCCAGCCGAGCTCGCCGAAGGCCTCCTCGGCGGCGTGGCGCAACCGCGCGGCGGTACGCGCGCCACGGGATCCTCGCTGCGGTGCAGCCTGCTGCTCGACCATCGCAGGAGCATCGTAGAACGAGGTCGAACCGCGGATGCCCGCAGGTGCGGTCGGTACAGTACGGGACCGGTGGCACCGCCGCGGTCACCACGCGCCGACGAGGAGCCCTCCTTGACCGAGCGACACCCCGAGGACGACGTCGCGCGGCTCGCTGCGGGCTTCCAGGCGATCGAGGCCAACGTCGCCGAGGTCTTCGAGGGCAAGCCCGAGGTCGTACGGCTCTCCCTCATCACCCTCCTCGCCGAGGGCCACCTCCTGCTCGAGGACGTGCCCGGCGTCGGCAAGACGCTGCTCGCCAAGGCCCTCGCCCGGTCGATCGCCTGCAGTGTCCGACGGGTGCAGTTCACCCCCGACCTCCTGCCCAGCGACATCACCGGCGTGACCGTCTACCACCAGGAGCGCGGCGACTTCGAGTTCAAGCCCGGCGCGGTGTTCGCGAACATCGTCCTCGGCGACGAGATCAACCGCGCGGGACCCAAGACCCAGTCGGCGCTGCTCGAGGCCATGGAGGAGCGCACCGTCACCGTCGACGGACGCTCGCACGGTCTCGGCGTGCCGTTCATGGTCATCGCGACGCAGAACCCCATCGAGCTCGACGGGACCTACCCGCTGCCCGAGGCCCAGCGCGACCGCTTCATGATGCGCCTGTCGATCGGCTACCCCTCGATCGAGGCCGAGCTCGAGGTGCTCGAGGCGCACAGCGGCGGTGACCGGGTCAGCTCGATCGAGGCGGTCGCCGACGCCCGTGGGGTGGCGGCGCTCATCGAGACCGTCAAGGCGGTCCACGCCGAGCCGGGCGTCCAGCGCTACGTCGTCGAGCTCGTCCGGGCGACGCGCGCGCACCCCGATGTCGAGCTCGGCGCCTCCCCCCGCGCGTCGCTCGCGCTGCTGCGCGGGGCCCGGGCGCTCGCCGGCGGGGGCGAGGGCCGCGGCTACGTCCTGCCCGACGACGTCAAGGCGCTCGCGGGCCCGGTGCTCTCCCACCGGCTCGTGCTCACACCCGAGGCCCAGCTCGCCGGCCGCGGCCCCGACGACGTCCTCGCCGACGTCGTCGCGAGCCTGCCGGTGCCCACCGGACGGGGGTAGGTCGTGCCGACCCGGCGGGGGCTCGCCCTGCTCCTCGGCGCGGTTGCCACCCTCGCGGCGGGGCGGATCCTCGGCGTCGGGGAGCTCTACGCGGCGGCGGTGGCCGCCGCCGCACTCGTCCTCCTCGCGACCGCCTCGGTCCAACTCTCGACCGCCGCGGTGGCGGTGCGGCGGCGGGTCCACCCCGAGCGCCTCGGCCCCGACGAGGCCTTCGAGGTCGCCATCGACCTCCGCAACGACGGCCGCCTGCCGCTGGGGACCCTGCTCGTCGAGGACGACTGTCCGGCCGCGCTCACCACCTGGCGCTCTGGTGGGCCCGCCGCGCCGCGGGCGATCCTCAGCGGGTTGCCGGCCGGGGCGACGATGACGGCCTCCTACGAGGCCCTCCCGCCCGGCCGCGGGCGCTGGCGGATCGGCCCACTGGCCGTCGCCGTGCGCGACCCCTTCGGCCTCGCCGAGCAGCGCCGCCGCTACGCCGCGACGTCGACGGTGCTCGTCTGGCCGCGCATCGTCGACCTCCCCGAGGCCCGGCTGCCGGGCACCGCGCTCGGCGGCGGCACGGCCGAACGGCGCCGGCTCCTCGACGTCGGCGACGAGTTCCACACGATGCGGGAGTACCACCCCGGCGACGACCTGCGCCGGGTGCACTGGCCGTCGACCGCGCGCCGGGCCAAGCTCATGGTGCGCCAGCACGAGCAGCCTTGGGCGGCCCAGGCCAGCGTCGTCCTCGACACCCGCGCCCGGCAGGGCGGGCCGCAGGGGCGGGAGGCGTTCGAGCGTGCGGTGAGTGCGGCGGCGAGTGCCTGCGTCCACCTCGAGGCTCGCGGCTACGAGGTCCGTCTCGTGCTCCAGGACGACCCCGCTCCCCGTCCGACTGCGCGCGCCTCGACCCACCTCGAGCGCCTCGCCGAGGTCGCGCCGAGCCACGCCGACCGTCTCGCTGCGACCCTCGACGGGCTGCACCGCGGGCTCGCCCCGGGCCTCGTCGTCGCCGTCCTCGCACCCGCGCCCGGCCGCGGAGCGCTCACCGCCGAGCCCGATATCGCCGCGTTGCTGCGCACCGGACGCTCCCTGCCGGGGGCGATCGCGCTCGTCGCTGCCACCGCCGACGGCGGGACGCGCGAGCGCGCCGAGGACCTCGTCGCCCTCCTGCGACTCGCGCGCTGGCGCGCCGGGTCGCTCGCAGAGGGTGTCGCCGACGGCTGGCGTGAGGCCCTCACCACCCCGCGACGCCGACGGGTGGCGACATGACCGCGCTGGCCGATCCTCCCCGCACCAACGGCCGGCCCGAGCCCCGCGCGGCACCGGCGCCGTCCGCGCCACCACCGCCCGGTGCCGGCCGGCTCCTCCTGCTCCTGCTGCTCCTCACCGCGAGCGCCGCGCCATTGCGCGAGGTCTTCGAGGGCACGGAGTGGCTGGCGCCCCTCGCCGCCGCGGCCCTCGCCGCGAGCGTCCTTGCCTGGGCCGCGAGCCGTCTGCCCATCAGTGCGCCGTTGCGCTGGGTCATCGCCCTCAGCGGCTGGGCGGGCTTCTCCTCGGCCCTGCTCGCACCGGCGACGACCGTCGCCTGGGTCGTGCCGACGCGGGAGACCCTCGAGGTCGGCGGCGACCTCCTCGCGGCGCTACCCGCCGACATCGCCGAGGGCGTCGCCCCCGTCGCGGCGAGCGCCCCGCTGCTCCTGCTCGCCGTGAGCGCGGTGTGGCTGCTGGCCACTGCCCTGGCCGAGGCCCTGCTCGTGCGCGCCGCTCCCCTGGCGACCCTCGCGATCGCGCTCGTGGCCTTCGCGGTGCCCCTGCCACTCGTCGACACGAGCGGGCTCTGGCTCGTCGTGCCCTTCCTCGCGGCCTCCGGGCTCGTGCTCGCTGCGACCGGCGCCCTCGACCTCGGGCGCTGGAGCGGGGCCCGCCCGCCGCGTCCCCGGGCGGCAGCGGTCGCCGTCGCCGCGGTGATGCTCGCAGGGGCGACCGCGGTCGCCCTCACGCTCGCCGACGCCCTGCCGGGCTTCGACGAGGCGCCGCTCTACGAGGTGCGCGGCGGCGGTGGCTCGACGGTGACGACGAACCCCATGGTCGGCCTGCGGCCGGCGCTCACCGCCGAGGACACCGGTCCGGTGCTCGAGGTGCGCAGCCCGCGACCGGTCTACCTGCGCACGACCGCGCTCGACGTCTACGACGACGAGCAGTGGACGACCGAGCGGATCCGCGGCGCCCCGGTCGGAGGCGGCATCGAGCCCGAGATCACCCCCGGGGCGGCCGAGGAGCTCACCGTCGCCGTCGACGTCCTCGACCTCGACGGCGTGCTCGTGCCGACCCCCTACCCCCCGATCGCCGTCGACGGGCCGCGTGCCGAGGCCTTCCAGCACGACCCGCGCTCGGGCACGCTCACCCTCGACCGCGGCGAGCGCCTCGGCCCCGGCGACGCCTACGAGGTCACCGCGGCGCTGCCCGACCCCGATCCCGAGCGGCTCGACGGCGCGGAGGGCTTCGCGCCCGACAGCGCGCTCACCGACCTGCCTCCCACGGTGCCCGACGAGCTCGGCGCCCTCGCCCGGGAGATCACCACCGCGGCGGGTGCCGACACCCCGCTGCGTCACGCGCTTGCGATCCAGCGCGAGCTGCAGTCCTGGACGTACTCCCTCGACCCCCCCATCGGGCACTCCGGTGAGGCGCTCCTCGACTTCCTCGAGGCCCGCATCGGCTACTGCGAGCAGTTCGCCGCGACGATGGCGCTCATGCTGCGCACCCTCGACGTGCCGAGCCGGGTCGCGGTCGGCTACACCCCCGGTACGCTCGTCGACGCCGACGAGGGCGTCTGGCAGGTCTCCGACGCCAACGCCCACGCCTGGGTCGAGGTCCTCTTCCCGGAGGTGGGATGGGTCGCCTTCGAGCCGACGCCCCGCAGCGACGGCAACATCCTCGTGCCCTCCGGCGGCGACCTCCTCGCCGGCGACACCGAGGCGGGCGAACTCGCGGGCGCGACGAGCGAGCCGGCCGCGCCCGACGACGACGTCGGTGCGCTCACCCCCGACGACGTCGCCCCCGAGATCGAGGGCGATGGTCACGAGCCGGGGGCCGCCGGGACCGACTCCGCGGCCGACCTCGAGGAGGGAGGACCGGGTTGGGCGCCGCTGCTCCTCCTGCTCGCCGCTGCGGCGCTCGCCACCGCGTTGGTGTGGGGCGCGCGACGACGCCGGGCACCCCCGGACCCGCGGGAGCGCATCCGGCGCAGCCGCCGCGCCGCGCTGCGCCTCGGTGCGGGTCTGGGCGTACGCCCGCAACCCTCGGAGACCGATCGGGAGGCGCTCGCGCGCATCGCCGCGGTCGCCGCGCCGGGAGCGGACGCCCCGGCCCGCCGTCTCGCCCTGGCCTCCGGGCGGGCGCGCTTCGCTCCCGAGGTCGACGAGGACGAGGCCGCGGCGGCGGAGCGGGCACTGGCCGGCCTCAGCGCGGCGGTACCCGCGCCGCGCAGCCTCGCTGGACAACTGCGCCGGTGGGCGCGGCAAGCACGTCAGATGCTGACTTCAGCAGTCGCCCGCAGGGCACGCTGACGCGGACGGTCGGACCCTGCCGGCGTCCGGCAGCCTACTCGCTGCGCTTGCCCCGATCGCGCTTGTCGCGCATGTACTGATCGAAGCCGCCGCGCACTTGCCCTCCGAGATCGCTGTTCTGGTCCGCCCCGAGGCGCTTGAGCTGGGTGCCGCCGTAGATCGCGCTGGCGAGCATGAGCACGAACCCGGCGACGGCGAACCAGAAGCTCACGATGAGGAAGAGCAGGAGCAGGAACCCGAGGACGAACGTCGCGACGGAGAGCTTGATCTTGCGCCGCACGTTCGTGGAGACCGTCGTCGTGCCGACGGTCTTGGCGAACTTCGGGTCATCGGCGCGAAGCCGAGCCTCGATGTCGCTGAGGATCTGCTGCTCACGATCGGACAGTGGCATCCGTAGCTCCGCGGTTCGTCGTCGTCACTGCGACTGTGCCCCGATTGTGCGTCACCCGAACGCGCCGCGCACCTCCTCGGGCGGTTCGGCGAAGCATAGAGCTCAGGAAGGCCCCCCGGAAGGGGGTCACTCAGGAGGATCGTCGTCCTCGAGCAGCGCCCCGCGGGTCAGCGCCGCGTCGCCGAAGCGCTCGCGCGCGCGGTCGGCGGCCCGCTCGAGGCGGTCCCAGCGGTCACTGCCGAGCAGGTCGAGCTGACGGGCGCCGTCCGCCGGGACGAGGTTGTGCGCGCCGACGCCGACGAGACGGACGCGCACGCGCTCGAGGCGCAGTTCCTCGAGGAGGCCCACGACCTCGTGGTGCAGCTCGGTGGCCTGGTCGGTGGCCACTGCGAGGGTGCGCGAGCGGGTGATCGTCTCGAAGCTCGCGTAGCGCAGCTTGAGCACGACGGTGCGCCCGGCCACGCCGCCGGCACGCAGCCGTCGGGCGACCCGCTCGGCGAGGCGGAGCAGCTCGCGGCGCAGGACCTCGGGGTCGTCGACGTCGTGGTCGAAGGTCTCCTCGGCGCTCATGCCCTTCGCGGGCTCGTGGGGCACGACGGGCCGGGGGTCCTCACCGCGCGCGAGCAGGGCGAGCTGGGTGCCCGCGGCCTCCCCGACGATGCGCACGAGCGTGGTGGGGTCGGCGGCGGCGAGGTCGCCGACGGTGGTGAGGCCGAAGCGCGCGAGACGCCCCGCGGTCTGGGCGCCGACCCCCCAGAGGTCGCGGACGTCGAGGGGCTCGAGGAAGTCCCGGACCTCAGCGGCGGGCAGGTGCAGGAGGCCGTCGGGCTTGGCCTTCTCGCTACAGAGCTTCGCGAGGAGCTTGTTCGGCGCGACGCCGACGCTCGCGGGCAGGCGCAGCTCCTCACGGATGCGCGCCCGCAGCCCCTCGGCGATCGTCGGGGGCTCGCCGAGCAGGCGCACCGCCCCGCCGACGTCGCAGAACGCCTCGTCGAGGGAGAGCGGCTCGACGAGCGGGGTGACCGAGCGCAGGATGGCCATGAGGGCGTCGGAGGCCTCGCGGTAGCGCGCGAAGTCCGGGGCGAGGACGACGGCGTCGGGGCAGCGGCGCAGGGCCTCGGCCATCGGCATCGCCGAGCGCACCCCGTGGGCACGCGCCTCGTAGGAGGCGCTCGCGACGACGCCGCGCCCACCGGTGCCCCCGACGAGGACGGGCCGTCCGGCGAGGGTCGGGTCGCCGCGGACCTCGACGGAGGCGTAGAAGGCGTCCATGTCGAGGTGGAGGATCGGCTCGGCGGGGCGGGATGGGCGCACCCCGCGAGGATAGGCCCGTGGACCCGTGCTCATCCGGCCGAGCCGTCCGAGGCGTGCCACAGCCGCGGGAGGCTGCGCGCGAGGTCGGCCTCGCCCCGCGGGGGCCGGCCACGCCCGGCCGCACGCTCGAGGCGGGTGGCGTCGTAGGCGGGATGGCCCGGGTCGGCGGCATCGGCGCGGGCCGGTGCGAC
>SLNF01000161.1 GCA_007133145.1 Nitriliruptorales bacterium | reverse complement strand
CGGGCCCGGACACGGGGCGTCGCCCACCCGGCTGGGGCTCGTCGGCCTCCGGAGCCTCGGCCTCCCCAGCGCCAGCGGGCTCGTCAGCGTCTGGACCCTCGCCGGCGGGCTCGTCGGCCTCCAGAGCCTCGGCCTCCCCAGCGTCGGCGGGCTCGTCGGCGTCCGGAGCCTCGGCCTCCCCAGCGTCGGCGGGCTCGTCGGCGTCTGGACCCTCGCCGGCGGGCGGAGCCGCCCGCGACGCCTGGGGGGGCGACGATCCGCTCTCGGGAGGCGGCGGGGCGTCGGCCTCGGCGAGTTCGGCGTACTCCGGTGGCGCGACCGTCTCGTCGGGCTCGGGCACGTCGTCGGGCGGGAGGACGATCGGCTCGGTGACCTGGAGAGCCCCGGAGGCGACGAGGTCGGCGGGCTCGGCGACGGGCGCACGCGGCTGGCGCGCCTGGGCGAAGCCCGGTGGCCGCAGCAGCAGCGACAGGAGGATGAGCGCGAAGGCGGCCTGGACGCCGACACCGACGTTGTGCTCGACGTCGAAGGCCGGCTCGACGGTGATGAGCGTGGCGTCGTCGGGCAGGGTGAAGGCCGCCGGCAGCGCGAGCGAGCCCTCGACCCGCTCGAGCGCGACGCCGTCGCGCGTCGCCGCCTCCCAGGGGCCACCGGCCTCGGCGAGCAACAGCAGGCCGTCACCGCCGGCGACGCCCTCGTAACGGTCGACCCCGGTGGCGCGCATCCCCGCCTCCTCCCAGGCGGCGAGGTCGCCTGGCGAGCCCGGCTCGAGGACGCGCTCGGCCGGCTCGCTCGGCAGCACCGCGGCACGCGGCAGCCAGGCCCGGTTGGCGAGGACGCGCCCAGCGCCGGCGGCGAGCGGCTCGAGGTCGGGTTGGCGCAGCAGCGCCTCGTCGAGTTCGCTGCGGGCCTCACCGGTGAGCACGACGTAGCGCACGCTCGCCGCGCCGAGGGCCGCACCGGCGTCGGGATCGCCGGCGGCCATCTCCGCGAGCCCGTCCTCGAGGAACGCGGTGACCTCCGGACCCGGGATCGCGCCGAAGGTTCGGACGGTCGGCCCGTCGGGGCCGGTGACCTCCCACTCGAGCGCGCCGTCGGCGACGTCGAGGAGCAGGACCCGGTAGGACCCGACGCGCTCCTCGTCGGCGCCGACGAACGGCGGGAGCAGCTCGGCCTCGCGCTCGAGGCCGTCCCACGGCGAGGCGGCGACGCCGACGATGCCGACGCCGAGCCCACCGACGAGGACGACAGCGCCGACGACGACGGCGAGCTGGGAGAGGCCGAACGCGCGGCTGCGCAGCGCCGGCCCGACGGTGCGGGCGGCGACGACCGCGAGCCCACCGAGCGCGAGCGAGCCGCCAAGCAGCAGCCCCGGCGCCCACAGCGGGGAGGCGCCGACGAGCGCCGCGCCCCACGCCGCCGCGGAGGAGGCGACGAGCACGGCCGCGAGTGCGGCGACCGGCAGCGGGCGCAGGCGCAGCCCGAGCAGGAGCGCGAGCACGACGACAGCCACCACGAGGGCGACCGTGACGATCCCGGCGGGCCCGACCGCGCTCGGCACGACGTCGGGGACGAGGGCGAGCGCCCGCCAGGCGGGCAACTCGACGACGGGGGCGTCGACGAGGTCGGCACCGGGGGTCGTCGCGACGCTCCACAGCCAGGGCAGCAGGATCGCCGCCGCGCCCACCACGGCGACCCCGAGGCGCAGCAGCGGGTAGCCGACGCGCCCGGCGCTCGGCCACACCGCGGCGACGAGACCGCCGAGCAGCGTGAGGGCGACGAGCAAGCCTCCGACGCCGGGCGAGGCCGCGACGGCCACGGCCACGAGGAGGCCGAGCAACGCGGTCGCGCGCCAGGCGCGGTCGCGGGCGGTGCCCGGCCCCGCGACGCGGGCGGTGAGCAGGACGATGGCCGGCAGCACCGCAGCGACGAAGAGCTCACCGAGCCGGCCCTCGGCGAGGGTGCCGAGCACCGGTGGACTGAGGACGTAGAGCGTCGCGCCGAGCGCGCGCGGGCCGCTGCGCGAGGTCACGAGCCGCCCGGCGCGCACCGCGGCGAGCCAGGCCACCGGCAGGAGCCCGAGGACGACGAGGCGCTGAGCGAGCCAGGCGCTGCCGCCACCGAGCAGGGCGAGCCCACCGAGCAGCGCCTGGATGGGCGAGGCGGCGACCTCGCCGGGCAGCGGCTCGCCGGCGAGGGGGCTGGCGTAGGCGCGCAGGAGCGCGGTGGCCTCCTCCGGCCACGCGGCGACCTGCCCTCCCCGCAGCTGCCCGGCGCCGAGCAGCGGGAGGAGACCGATGAGGTAGACCACGGCGAGCAGCGCGCCGAGGGCGGCGGCGGGATGGCGACGGACGAAGCGCACGAGCGTCGAGCCCTCGTCGCTGGCGGGCGCGGCCACCGGCCCTTCCTCGGTGATGATCGAGGGGGTCTCGCTCGAGGAGAGGCGGTCGCGCGCGGCGCTCCAGTACTCGGCGAGGCGCGGCAGCCCGGGGGCGAACAGCGCCGCGAGCTCACGCTCGCTGCGCATCCGGCGGCGCTGCACCGTGCGACGCTGGCGCAGGGTGCGCGGGAGCTGCTGGAGGTTCCAGACGTAGGCGCGCAGCGTCGCCCCGGCCTCGGCGAAGCGGCGCACGAGGCTGAAGGCCACGATCTTGCCGAGCCCGACGAGGACGAGCAGCGGGACGAGCCAGACCAGCCGCGCCGCGCCCGCGCACTTGAGCTGGGCCGCGAGGGTGTGGCGCTCGGCGAGGTAGCGCGGCTGGGCCGAGCGCGGGCTCCACAGCGGTCGCTCGCTGCGGCTGCCTGCCGAGGCGTGGTAGCCGACGGCCTCGGGCACGACGCGCACACGCCAGCCGGCCAGCCACGCCCTCCAGCAGTAGTCGAGGTCGTCGCGCATCGCCGGCATGCGGGCGTCGAAGCCGCGCAGTTCGCGGAAGACGTCGGCGCGCAGGAGCATCCCGGCGGTGGAGACGTAGAGGACGTCACGGTCGACGTCGGCCTGGCCCTGGTCGAGCTCACCCGGCTCGACGCCGGACTCCGCGCGTCCGAGCCGGTCGATCGTCATACCGGCCTGCTGCAGCGTCGGCTCCTCGCGCCACTCCCGCAGCTTCGGGCCGGCCACCGCGCAGGTCGGGTCCTCCTCGAGGGCGGCGACGAGCCGGGAGAGCACGTCGGGGGCGAGCAGGAGGTCGTCGTGGAGCAGCAGGACGTAGTCGGCCTCGGCGACGATCGGGTGGCGCATCGCCGCGTGGACCGCCCGGCCGAAGCCGGTGTTGCGCTCGGTGCGCAGCCGGCGCTGGGCGGGGACGCGGCGCTCGAGCAGCGCGGCCGAGCCGTCGGTCGAGGCGTTGTCGACGACGAGCACCTCGAGCCCGGCGTAGTCCTGCTGCGCGAGCGTCTGGAGGACGCCGTGCAGCCAGGCCTCGCCGTTGTGCACGACGAGGACCGCCGCGACGCGCGGCGCGGCGCGGGTGACGACGGGATCGGGGGCGATCGGAGGTCCCTCCGGTGCGTGGGCACGGCCTGTCCCGAGCGCACGGCCCGGTGGAGCAAGATGCTACCGGCGGACCGCCCCCCGCAGGGCGAAGTCCACCGGTCAGGAGGCCATGCGCTTGAGGCGGCGCCGCTCCCGCTCGCTGAGCCCGCCCCAGATGCCGAACCGCTCGTCGTTCTCGAGCGCGTAGTCGAGGCACTCCGCCCGCACGTCGCACTGCGCGCAGATGCGCTTGGCCTCCCTCGTCGAGCCCCCCTTCTCGGGGAAGAACGTCTCGGGGTCGGCCTGCAGGCACTTCGCCTCCGAGGCCCACGGCAGCGTCTCGATGGGGATCACCTCGGCGCCTCCTCACATCCGGCGGCGGTCCCGAGCCCATGGACGCCGTCGCGTCGCCGGCGCAGGGGTGGGCCTGCGCGGCGACCGCAGCGGTCCGCGCGGTCGACAGTGGCCGGGCCGGCGCGACACCGATGCGAACGACATGCATGGAACTCCATGCGTGAAGTCTGTGCCCTTCGTCGGGGAGAGTCAACCCCGCTGTCACCAGGCCGGCGCGTGGCCCACGAGCCTCGGCGCACGCAGGCATCGCCCGGTCGCCGCGGCGTGACGACCGACGGGCAGGAGGCCAGCGCCGGACTCGGTGGAGGGGCCCGGCGCCCTGTGCGGGGGATGGGCGCCGCGCCGAGCGGTCGCGGGCGGCTCAGGCCTCAGGCAGCCGGACGAGCCCCTCGTGGCGCTCGCCGTCGGCCACGCGCACGCCGTCACCGACGACGACGTCGCCGCGCAGCACCGCCCCCAGGCCCACGACCGCGCCCTCGCCGAGGACGCACCCCTCGAGGATCGCCCCGGCGCCGACGACCGCGGAGGGCATGGCGACGACGTCACGCAGGACGGCGCGGGGCCCGATCCCCACACCATGCCCGAGGGTCACCGGCCCCTCGAGGCTCGCGTCGGCGGCGACCTCGGCGGTGGCGTGGCGGGCCACGCCCCCATCGACGGTCATGCCCTGCCCGTGCGGCCAACGGCAGCGCCCCTCGAGGACCGCGGCGTGTCCGGCGCGGTAGCGCGCCGGGGTACCGAGGTCGGCGAAGTGCGCGTCGCTTGCGTACCCGAGCAGGGGCGCGCCCCGGTCGAGCAGGTCGGGGAAGACCTCGCGCTCGAACGACAGGGGCCCGTCGCCGGGGAAGACGGCGAGGGCGTCCGGGTCGAGGACGTAGGTGCCGGCGTTGACGGTGTCGGCCTCGACGGTGCCCGGTGGAGGCTTCTCGATGAAGGCGCGGACCTCGCCGCCGTCCCCGGTGACGACGACGCCGTAGGCGCTCGTGTCCTCGACCCGGGTCAGCGCGAGGGTCGCCACCGCCCCGCTCTCGGCGTGGGCGGCCACGAGGGCTGTGAGGTCGAGGTCGGTGAGGATGTCACCGTTGGCCACGAGGACGGGGCCGGCGTCCTGCCCGGCCAGCGCGCGACGCGCCGCCCCGGCGGTGTCGAGGGGGCGCTCCTCGGTGGCCACGTCCACGGCGACGCCGCGGTCGGCCCCGAGCGCGACGAGACCAGCGAAGGGCCTGGCGTCGGCGCCGACGAGGAACGTCGCGCGGTCGCAGCCGGCCCCGGCGAGCCGGGTGAGCAGCCCCGCGGCGAAGGGGTCGCCGAGCAGCGGCACGAGTGGCTTGGGCCGGGTGTCGGTGAGGGGCCGCAGGCGGCTGCCCGCGCCCCCCGCGAGCACGAGCGCGCGCATCGGCGCCTCCGCAGCCTCGGTCGGGATGTCGGCCGTTGGACCCCGACGCTAGGGCCTGCGAGCCTGCCGACCAAGGATCCGACCACGGACCGTCTCGACGGCCGGCGAAGCCACGGACCGCGGGGGCCGGGCGCGTGGCCGTGGCGCGGCGCCGAGGCAGAGGAGGGCGCGATGGCCCTGGAGGTCACCGGCGGGCGGCTGCTCACCCCGGCGGGCCCGGTCGAGGGCGGCTGGCTGCGCTGCGACGCCGCGGCGATCACCGCCCTGGGCGGCCCCGACGATCCCCCGCCAGCCACTCCGGCGGCCACCCGGATCGACGCCGCCGGGGCCACGGTCCTGCCCGGCTTCGTCGACGTCCACGTCCACGGCTCCGCCGGCGCCGAGGCCGGCGACGGCGACGCCGACGGGCTGCGGGCGATGGCGGCCTTCCTCGCCACCCGCGGGGTCACCACCTTCCTGCCGACGATCGCCACGGCCAGCCACGAGGCCACCCTCGCCGCGCTCGGCGCCGTCGGCGAGGCGATGGCCCGCCCGGGGCGCGGCGCGCGCATCGCCGGCGCGAACCTCGAGGGCCCCTACCTCTCCCCGGCGCGCTGCGGCGCGCAGGACCCCGACCACCTCCGCCGGCCCGACACCGGCGAGATCGCCGAGCTGCTCGCCACCGGCCTCGTGCGCATCATGACCCTCGCGCCCGAGCTCGACGGCGGCCTCGCTGCGATCGCCCGCCTCGCCGAGGCCGGGGTGACCGTCGCGCTCGGCCACGCCGACGCGACCTACGAGCAGGCGACGGCCGGCTTCGACGGCGGTGCGAGCCATGTCACCCACCTCTTCAACGCGATGCCGCCGTTGCACCACCGCGCGCCGGGGCTGCCCGGCGCCGCGCTCGCCCGCGGAGGGGTCACCGTCGAGCTCATCACCGACGGCATCCACCTCGCCCCCGGCGCGATCGCCGCAGCCTGGGCCGCGCTCGGCCCCGAGCGCGCCTGCGTGGTGACCGACGCGCTGCGCGCGGCCGGCCTGCCCGAGGGCCGCTACCCCTTCGGCGACCGTTTCGTCACCCACCGCGACGGGGCGATGTGGCGCGACGACGGCGGACTGGCCGGCAGCGCCCTGACGATGGACCGGGCGCTCGCGGTCCTGCTCGCCGCGACCGGCGCGCCGCTCGCGTCCGCCTGGCCGGCGACGAGCGCGACGCCTGCCCGCGCTGCGGCGCTCACCCAGCCCGCCGCACTCGAGCCCGGCGGGCTACCCGACCTCGTCGTGCTGGAGCCCGACCTCACCGTCCGGGCGACCGTCGTCGCCGGCGAGGTCGTCCACGACGCAGCGGCTACGTCGTCCGGGTGACCTTGGCCAGCCCCGGCGGGTCATCGGGGTCCCCGCCGCGAGCGCGCGTGAGCGCCACCGCGAGCAGCTGCCCCGGCGCCACCGCCACGAGCGGTGAGACCCACTCGGCGAGCCCCCCGGCCACCGGCAGGCCGACGTCGACCGCCCCCAGCAGCGCGTCGACGTCGCTGATCGCCACGAGCCGGGCGCCACGCCCGCGCAACGGCTCGACGAGGTCGGCGACGTCGGCGTGCGCCCGCCCGGAAGGCGCGACGAGCAGGACGGGGAAGCCCTCGCCGACCACCGCGACCGGACCGTGGCGGAAGTCCGCCGCCGACACCGGCTCGGCGACCATCCCCGAGAGCTCCTTGACCTTCAACGCCACCTCGAAGGCCGTCGCGTAGTGGTAGCCGCGAGCGACGACCATGCTGCGCTCAGCCTCGGCGAGACGGTCCGCCGCCTCGACCGCCGGAGCCGCGGCCGCCTCGAGGGTCGCCGCCAGCGCCTCGGGCACCGCCCGCAACGCGTCGAGGTCGCCGGCATCGCCCCGCAGCCCCGCGGCGAGCAACGCGAGTGCCGCGAGCGAGCAGACGTAGGTCCCCGTCGCCGCGACCGAGCGCTCGGCGACGTGCAGCCCGAGCACCCAGTCGGCCTGCGCGGCCAGGGGTGAGGCCGCGTCGTTGGTCACCGCCACCGTCGGCCGCCCCTGCGCCCGGGCCTGGGCGAGCACCGCGACGATGTCGGGCGACTGCCCCGACTGGCTCACCCCTACGACGAGCAGGCCCTCCATCGCCACCTCCGCGCCGTAGAGCGTCTGGATCGACGGGGTCGCCAGCCCCACCGGTAGCCCCGCCCGCACCCCCAACAGGTACTGCGCGTACCGCGCGGCGTTGTCAGAGCTGCCGCGTGCGGCGATGAGCACCCCCGAGGTCCCCTCGATCTGCGCGGCCAGCTCCATCGCGCGGGGAGCCTCGACCTCGAGCATCCGCGCCAACGCCTCGGGCTGTGCGGCGATCTCCGCATCGAGCAACGACATCACAGGCTCCTCACGCCGGGGCTTCAGCCTAGACGGGGCAGGCAGGAGCCGGCCCTGCAGGGCGGGCGCTGACCGGGACGGGGCCTCTCATCGAGGCGACCTCCGTCGGCTCCACCGGAGGCGGCACCGCTCAGCCCGGAGGCATGGACGAGGTGATCGCCGTCGGGGACGCCGCAGCGCAGCTCGCGCGGCGCATCGCGCGTGCCCATCCCGGTGGGCGCATCGTCGTCGTCGCCGGCGGCTCCACGGCAGCGCTCGACGCTACGGGGCGGGACCCGCCACCGCGGGGCCTGGGCGGATGGCGGGGCAAGGGGTGGGTCGACGAAGATCTCGACGACCCTCGGCCTGCGGAGCCCTCGCAGGCCTTCACCGCCGACCCCGGCTCGGCGTGACGTTCGCGCTCAGGCCCGCGCGTCCGGCGGGTGCGGGCGCCACGCCCCGAGCTCCGGCTCGACGCCGTGGGGTGAGGGCTCGTAGATCTCCCCGGGCTCGAGGCCCTCGGGCAGGTAGCGCTGGGCCACCCACCCGGTCGGGTCGTCGTGGGGGTAGCGGTAGCCTTCGCCGTGGCCGAGGCGGGCCGCACCCTTGTAGTGCGCGTCGCGCAGGTGGGGGGGCACGGGGGCGTTGCCGAGGCGGGCCACCGCGGCGTCGGCTGCGGCGAGCGCCCGCGTGATGCTGGCCGACTTCGGCGCGAGTGCGAGGTAGGCGGCGGCTTCGGCGAGGGCGTAGCGCGCCTCGGGCAGGCCGACGGTCTCGAGGGCTCGGGAGGCCGCGACGGCGACCTCGAGGGCGCGCGGGTCGGCGAGGCCGACGTCCTCGCCGGCGAGGATGACCATGCGCCGGGCGAGGAAGCGCGGGTCCTCCCCGCCGGCGAGCATGCGCACGAGCCAGTAGATCGCCGCGTCGGGGTCCGAGCCCCTCATCGCCTTGATGAACGCGCTCACCTGGTCGTAGTGGGCGTCGGCGGCCTTGTCGTAGCGCAGGTGCGGCTGGCTGAGCGCGGTGGTGACGTGCTCGGGGGTCACCGGCTGCCCGTCGGCGAGGCCGGCGGCGGCCTCGAGGCCGGCGAGCGCTACCCGCGCGTCACCGTCGGCGGCGGCGACGAGCGCGTCGACGGTCTGCTCGGCGAGGACGGTGCCCGGCAGGCCCCGCTCGTCGGTGACCGCGCGCTCGAGCAGCGCGGCGAGATCCGCTGGCCCGAGCGGCTCGAGGCGGTAGAGCAGGCTGCGCGAGAGCAGCGGCGCGTTGACCTCGAAGGAGGGGTTCTCCGTCGTCGCGCCGATGAGGGTGACCGAGCCGTCCTCGACGCCGGGCAGCAGCGCGTCCTGCTGCGCGCGGTTGAAGCGGTGGATCTCGTCGACGAAGAGCACCGTCGGCCGTCCCGCCCGGTCGCGCCGGGCACGGGCCTCCTCGACGACGGCGCGCACATCCTTGACCCCGGCGGTGACGGCGCTGAGCTCGGTGAACGCCGCGGAGGTCGTCTGGGCGATGACATGGGCGAGCGTCGTCTTGCCCGTACCCGGGGGCCCCCAGAGCACGACGCTCGCGAGGCGGTCGGCTTCGATCGCGGCCCGCAGCGGCGCGCCGTGGCCCACGAGCGCGACCTGGCCGACGAACTCATCGGGCGTGCGCGGCCGCATGCGCACCGCCAGCGGCTCCGCCGCCGCCCGGTTGCGCTCACGCTGCTGCTGCCACAGGTCGCTCATCCTTCTATTCTAGTCCTGGCCACGTGGTGACAAGACATCCG
>SLNF01000125.1 GCA_007133145.1 Nitriliruptorales bacterium | reverse complement strand
TCGGCGAAGGCCTCCCCGACGCCCTCACCCGTGGCGAGGTCCCCGGCGACGACCTCGACGTCACGCGCCCACGGCAGCCCGTCGACCTTGCCCGGGGTGCGTACGAGGCAGCGCACGTGGTATCCCGCCTCGAGCAGGCGGGGCACGAGCCGTCCGCCGACGTAGCCGGTGGCACCGAGGATGAGGACGCGTTCAGCCGACATGGCCCGACGGTACCCCCGACCGAACGCGCCCACCCTCCCGTAGCGGCCCCGCCCGCGCTCTTGCCCAGGGGTGGTTTGTGTGGCCCCCGCGCGGCTACCCTGAGTGCGATGCTTCCCGATCACTACCAGGCGCTCGGCGTGCGCACGGACGCCTCCCCCGAGGAGATCCGCGCGGCGTACCTGCGCCTCATGCGTGAGTCCCACCCTGACGCGCGTCCCGACGACCCCCGGGCCGAGCAGCGCGCCCGCCAGGCCAACGTCGCCTGGGAGGTCCTCGGCGACAGCGCCCGCCGCGCCGCCTACGACCGCCTGCGCACCATCCGCGCGGCCGGCGAGGAGGTCCGCGGGGACCGGGTGAGTCGCCGCCGCGGGGACGCGACGGTCACGACGGTGGCCTACAACGCCGAGCGCGAGCGCTACCGCCAGGTCGTGAGCCGCGCCTCGCTGCGCTTCGGCGTCGGCGCCTTCGCCGCCGGGCTGCTCTTCCTCGTCGCGCTCGGCTGAGCCACCGCGGGCGACGTCGACCCGCGGGCACCCCGAGGGCTACCGTCGCCGCCGGTGGGGCCGCTCACGGCGGCCCGGCGCAGGCCGCCGAGGCCCAACAGACCCTGCCGCGCCCGGGCGCCGCGGCGTCCAAGGGCCAACAACATCACCCGCGACGTGGACGCCTGGTCGCCACTCGGCGAGGTCGCCGTACCCGCCAGGCGCTGCGGTGAGCCGGGGGGCGCACCCCGCGGGCTCAGGGGCCGCCGGACTCGAGCTCGGCGCGCAGGTAGTCGGCTGCGGCGACGAAGGCCTCCGACCAGGCGTTGCGCCCGGCCGGCTCGGCCATCGCCTCGTCGGCGACGGCCTCGCGCAGCGCCGGGGGGACCGTCCGCGCGCTCTCCGCGGCGATCCCCACCGCGCGCCGCCGGTCCTCATCCTCGCTCGCGAAGTCCCCCGGCCGGGCCACGGCCACGACGACGATGTCGGCCTGCCATGCCTCGCGCAGCAGCCGCCCGCCCCGCTGGGCCTCCCCCTCGCCCGCCTGTGGGGTCTCGTAGGCCAACGCCACGGCGTCCCAGCCATGCTCGGCGAGCTCGGCGAACGCGGCGGCCACCGTCTCGTCGAGGACACCCTCAGGGTCGAGGACGACCTCGTCGGCACCCCGCGGCGGCGGCTCGAGGTCGGCCTCGGGCTCGCGCGCGAGCAGGAGGACCGCGAGGATCGCGACCGCGACGACGACGGGCAGGAGCAGACGCCGGGCGCTCATGCTCGCGCCTCGAGGAATCGCCTGAGAGCCCCCTCGAGTCCCCGCTGGGCGGCGAGGGCGGCGAGCGCGCTGTCGTCACCGCCGGCGTCCTCGACCGTGAGGGCGACGTCGCGGCGCAGTGGCACGACCTCGCGCATCGCCGCGAGGTAGCCCGCCGACTGCGACAGCCGCTCGGCCAGACGCCCGCCGAGCCCGTCGGCTGCGGCCAGGACGCCATCGAGGTCACCGAAGCGCAGGACGAGGTCCCGCGCGGTCTTCTCCCCCACCCCGCGCACCCCCGGCAGACCGTCGGAGGGGTCCCCGCGCAACGCGGCGTAGTCGGCGTAGCGCGCCGCGGGCACGCCATGACGCTCGACGACCGCGGCCTCATCGTAGGTGCCGAGCTGGCTGACGCCGCGCTCGGTGAAGAGCACGCGCACGACCGGCCCGCCGTCGTCGACGAGCTGGAGGAGGTCCCGATCCCCGGTGAGCACCTCGACGGTGTCGCCGCTGGCCGCGGCGAAGGCGAGCGCGGCGATGGCGTCGTCGGCCTCCCATCCGGCGGCGTAGGCCACCCGCTCGCCGGCGGCGGCGAGGAGCTCGCGCAGCAGGGTGAACTGCTCGAGGAGCTCGGGCGGTGGGGCGGGGCGCTCGGCCTTGTAGCCCGGCCAGGCCGCGACGCGGGCTGCGGGACGCTCCTCGTCGTCGAGGCAGTGGACGAGGACGTCGGGGCGCCGGTCGGCGCGCACCCGCGTGACCATGTCGAAGTAGCCGCGCACCGCACCGACCGGCCGGCCCGCCTCGTCGCGGATCGACGACGGCAGTGCGTAGAACGCGCGGTAGAGCAGGCTCGAGGCATCGAGCAGCAGATGATCGACCATCGTGGGGCAGGATAGTCTCCCCCGCTGCACCCCCGCTTGGCGCCGACCCCCAACCCTCGGAGGATCACTGTGACAAGCTCGCTCGTCTGGATCACCGGCGCGTCGTCGGGCCTCGGCGCGGCGCTCACCCGCACGGTGCCCCTGCCCGAACCCCATATCATCGATCTGTCACGCTCGGGTGGGACACCCGGCGCCGAGCACGTGGCCGCCGATCTCGCCACGCCGCAGGGCTGGCACGACGTCGCCGTGCACTTCTCCCAGCGTCTCGCGGGCTTCAACGGCGAGCGTGTCGCCTTCGTCCATGCCGCCGGGACGCTCACGCCGATCGGCTTCGCCGGGGAGGTCGACGATGTGGCCTACGAGCACAACGTCGTCCTGAACTCCGCCGCGCCCCAGGTGCTCGGCCACGCCTTCATCCGCGCGGTGCGCGACGCTGGCTTCGGCGGTCGCGCCGACCTCGTCATGCTCTCGAGCGGTGCGGCGCGCAAGCCCTACCCGGGATGGTCGAGCTACTCCGCCGGCAAGGCCGCGGTCGACGCCTGGGTCCGCGCGGTGGGTCAGGAGCAGGACGCCCGCGGAGGACGGATCCACGTCATCTCCGCGACCCCCGGCACCGTCGCCACACCGATGCAGGCCGAGATCCGGGAGACGCCCGAGGAGCGGTTCCCCGCGCGCCAGAAGTTCATCGACCTCTACGAGTCCGGCTCGCTGCGCGACCCCGACGACGCCGCGGCAGCGCTGTGGGGGCTGCTCGACGAGGACCTCGACAACGGCGCGATCGTCGACATCCGCGACCGCTAGCGGGCTTTCGGCCCCGATCCGGGCGGCTCCTCGAGCGCGAGGAGTGTCCGCGCCGGGGCCGGCTCGGCCACGAACGCCCCGATCCGCCGTGCGTACACCCAGCGGTCCCGGCACGCCACCGTCACACGGCCGTCGCCGAGGTCGACGACGTCGCCGGGCCGCTCGCTGACGTCGCGCCGGGGCCCGATCACCGGCCCGACGAGGCGCGCGTCGGCACCGAGCCCGGTGACGGCGGCACCGGGCGCGGGGCTCACCGCCCGCAGCAGTCTCGCCGCTTCGCCGGCGACCAAGCGGGCGGGATCGAGCAGGACCGTCGTGCCCTGCGGCGGGCACCACGTCGCCGCGGTCTCCTCCTGCGGCTCGCCCTCGGCGAGGCGACCGGCAGCGAGGTCGCTGAGGCGACCGGCCGCGAGCGCCCCGAGCTGCGCCCCGGCCCGCGCGAGCACCGCGCCACGGTCGTCGTCGGGCCCGACCGGTACCGCCCCGCGCGCGAGGACCGCCCCGTCATCGAGGCCTGCGGTCATCTCGTGGACCGTGCAGCCGACCTCACGCGCACCGGCGAGCAACTGCCATGAGACGGGGTCGGCGCCGCGCCACGCCGGCAACGCCGAGGGGTGCAGGTTCCACCAGCCGTGGGTGGGCACGGCGAGGGCCGCAGGAGCGATGCGCTCGGCCCAGCAGGCGACGACGACGACCGCGAGGGGGCCGTCGCGCCAGAGCCGGGCCTCGGTCGCGTCGGTGCCGAGCCCGACGGCCTCGACGACCGGCAGACCGTGCGCGCGGGCGGTGTGACCGACGGGCTCGTCGGCGAAGCCCGCGGCGACGGTGAGCACCGCGCGAGGGCGGTGGGAGCCCAGCAGCGCCTCGAGGGCGGCCGCCCCCATCGTGCCCTGCCCAAGGAAGAGCCACGACGGCTTCCCTCGCGGGGCGTCGGTGGCGGCCTCAGCGGACACCCCGGCCTCCTCCCGGCTCGCGCACCGTGGACTTCGACACGGCGCCCATCCTGCCGCAGGGTGCCATGCGCCCCTGACGGAGGGCCGGTTGGCCCCTTGTGCTTGACGTACGCAGCCGCCCCCGGCAGGGTCAGGACCAACCGTGCGGAGAGGAGCGGTGCGACATGACCACACTGGAACTCGACGAACTCGAGGAACTCGTCACGAACAAGAAAGGCCGGATCAAGAAGGACCTCTACGAGGAGAAGATGCGCGAGCTCCAGGTCGAGCTCGTCAAGCTCCAGGAGTGGGTCAAGGCCGAGGGCAAGCGCGTCGTCGTGATCTTCGAGGGGCGTGACGCCGCCGGCAAGGGCGGGGCGATCAAACGCATCACCGCGGTCACCAACCCCCGGATCGTGCGCACCGTCGCGCTGGGCACGCCCACCGAGCGTGAGACGACCCAGTGGTACTTCCAGCGTTACGTCCCGCATCTGCCCGCCGGCGGGGAGATCGTCCTCTTCGACCGCTCCTGGTACAACCGGGCCGGCGTCGAGTGGGTCATGGGCTTCTGCGACGAGGAGCAGTACCGCGAGTTCATGCGCTCCTGCCCCGAGTTCGAGCGCATGCTCGTGCGCTCGGGCATCCACCTCATCAAGTACTGGTTCAGCGTCTCCGACACCGAGCAGGAGCGGCGGTTCCAGGCACGGGTCGACGACCCCACGAAGCGCTGGAAGCTGTCCCCCATGGACCTGGAGTCGCGACGCCGGTGGGTCGACTTCTCCAAGGCCAAGGACGAGATGTTCGCCCACACCGATATCAAGCAGGCCCCCTGGTACGTCGTCCAGGCCGACGACAAGCGTCGCGCCCGCCTCAACTGCATCTCCCACCTCCTCTCGATGTTCGACTACGAGGACCTGACCCCTGCCCCCTTCGATCTCGACGAGCGCCCGCCGCCGCAGGCCTATGTCCGCCCGCCGATGCATGAGCAGACCTTCGTGCCCGACGTCGCGCCCGAGCTCGTCAGCGACGACGAGGTCGACCAGGACTAACCGCCGACGAGAGCGACCGCGCGAGGAACGGCGAGGCCATGGGCGAGCGTCGCATGACCGCGAGCGAGCGGCGCACCCAGCTCGTCGGCGTCGCGAAGGGCGTCTTCGCCGAACTCGGCTACGACGGCGCCTCGGTAGAGGAGATCGCGGCGCGCGCGAAGGTCTCCAAGCCGGTCGTCTACGAGCATTTCGGCGGCAAGGAGGGCATCTACGCCGTCGTCGTCGACCGCGAGTCCGCGCGCCTGCTCGAGATGATCGCGAGCCGCCTCGGTCCCGACGTCCGTGCGCGCGAGCAGGTCGAGCAGAGCGCGCTGGCCTTCCTCGACTACATCGAGGCCGATCCCGACGGCTTTCGCGTGCTCACGCGCGACTCGCCCTCGGGCTCACAGGGGGTCTCGGGCGGGAGCATGGCCGGCCTGCTCAGCGACGTTGCCGCGAAGGCCGAGGAGGTCCTGGCGCGCTTCTTCGCCGCCTCCGGGCTCGACGTCGACGCCGCGCCGATCTACGCCCACGCCCTCGTCGGGATGATCGTCCACGTCGGCGCGTGGTGGGCCGAGGTGGGCGATCCGCCGAAGGAGGAGGTCGCCAACCACCTCACCGACCTGGCCTACCTGGGGCTCGCGCGGCTGCCCGCTGACCCCCGCAAGCGTGGTGGCTGACGCCGGCGGTCGGGGTCAGCGCGGGCCGAGGGCCTCGGCGCGTGGCTCGCCGTCGAGCAGGACCGCGACGTCGATCGCCGCGAGGTCGGCGACGACGACGTGGGCGGCCGGCAGCGTGGTCGTGATCTCGGCGGGGCAACCGATGACCCAGCATCCAGCGCTCCTCGCCGCCTGCGCGCCGACGGGTGAGTCCTCGAGGACGACCGTCGCGGCAGGGGCCACCTCGAGGGTCTCGCACGCGAGCAGGTAGGGCGCGGGGTCGGGCTTGGCGGCCTTGGCCTCGTCGGCGGTGACGAGCGCGTCGACCAAGCCCGCGAGCCCCGACGAGGACAGCGACGCCTCGGCGAGGATGCGTCGCGAGTTGGTCGCGACGCCGACGGGTACCTGGCCGCGCAGCGCTGCGAGCAGCGCGCCGGCACCGTCGCGCGGACGTACCCCGGCGGTGAAGAGCTCGAGGGCGACGGTGAGCAGGCGCTCCTCGACCGCCTCGGGATCGGGGTGCTCGAGGTGCTCGGCCAGCACCGCGGCGGCGTCGGCCGGTCCGAGGCCGAGCATGCGCTCGCCGACGTCGGGGTGCCAGGCGCCCCCGAGGGACTCGACGACCCGGGCCTCGGCCCGGGACCAGAGCCCCTCGGAGTCGACGAGGACGCCGTCGAGGTCGAAGACGACCGCGCGGGGACGGAACGGTGGAGCAGGGGTGACCATGGCCCTCGACCCTACCGCGCTGCAGGCGCCGAGCCCTGTTTCGTGACATCTTCGCCCAGTGGCGACATGCCCGGTCTGCCGCGGGTGCACCGGCCATGTTCTTGGTAGCGTCCGGGGTGAGCTCGACCAACCCACGATCGAGAGGACCGCCCTGTGAGCAAGCTCATCCTCGTCCGCCATGGCCAGTCGCAGTGGAACGCCGAGAACCGCTTCACGGGCTGGGTTGACGTGCCGCTGTCGGAGAAGGGCCGCACCGAGGCACGGGAGGGCGGCGAGCGGCTCGCCGCCGAGGGCCTGCGGGTCGACCGGGCCTACACCTCGACGCTCCAGCGCGCGATCGACACCGGCAGGATCGTGCTCGACGCCCTCGGCCAGAGCGACCTCGAGCAGATCCAGGCCTGGGAGCTCAACGAGCGCTTCTACGGGGCGCTCACCGGACGGAACAAGGCACAGACCGCCGAGGAGTTCGGCGACGAGCAGGTCCACATCTGGCGTCGCAGCTACGACGTGCCGCCACCCGGTGGCGAGAGCCTCAAGGACACGACCGCGCGCACCTTGCCGTACTTCCGTGCCGAGGTCATCCCTGCCACGCGCGAGGTCGACGTCGTGCTCGTCGCCGCGCACGGCAACTCCCTGCGGGCGATCGTCAAGGACCTCGACGAGATCCCCGACGAGGAGATCCCCCAGCTCGAGATCCCGACCGGGGTACCCATCGTCTACGAGATGGCCGATGGCAAGCCGGTCGACAAGCGCATCGTCGACGGCTGAGCCGCACGACCTCACGCGGGCGCGCGTCGCTCGTGCTCCTGACCGCAGGACAGGCAGGCGAAGCGCAGGCGTGGCTGTGGCTGAGGGCGCTGCCGGCCCGGTGGCGCGCCGCCCGAGGGCTCGTACGCCTCGGTGAGGACGCCGCCGACGCCGTCGCAGGCCGGGCAACGCGCCGGTGAGGTCCACGCCTGCGGGCGCATGCCCGCTTGCCAGTCGCCGCTGCGGCGACGACGTCGTTGCCGTCCTGAGGCGCGGGCCCAGAGCCCGCCGAGCACGACGAGTGCGGCGACCGCCGCGACCGCGGTGTCGATGCCCGCTCCTCTCGTCGTCCGCCCGGGCCCTATGATCGCCGCTGCCGCGCATCCACGTCGACCCGCGGCGCCCGACCGGGCCGCCCCGGTCGCCGCTGGCCCACGACACCACCCCGACCGCATCCCAGCAAGGAGCCGTCACGATGCCGACCGTCCGCACCGCGGCCGCTGACCCCCTGACCACGAGCGGTGACCTCCTCGTCGTCGGGGCCTTCAAGGGGGGCATCGCCGCCCCCGGCGTCGCCGCGGTGCTCGACGCCCTCGGCCTCGACGAGGTGCCGACGACCGCCTCGTTCCGCGGTGAGGCGGGCCAGCGACTGCGTCTCGCCGCACCCGGTCTCCCCGTGGGGTCGGTGCTCTTCGTCGGGCTCGGTCGGATGGACGCCGTCGATGCCGAGAGGCTACGCCGCGCCGCGGGGATCGCCGCGAGCGAGGCCCGCCGCCTGCCCGGCGTCGAGCGGGTCGTGACGACCCTGGCCCACCTCCACCCCCGAGCCTCGTCGGTCACCGCGCTCGCGGAGGGCTTCGTGCTCGGCGGTCACGTCGAGAGGCGGTTCCGCGAGCCCCGCTCCGACGAGGCCGACCTCGAGGGAACCGAACTCCTCGTCCTCGTGCCGTCGAGCCTCGCCGCACCGGCCCAGCGCGCCGCCGAGCGCGGCGTCGTCTACGCCGAGGCCGCGGTCCGCGCCCGCGCGCTCGTCGACCTGCCGCCCGACCGCAAGCAACCGCCCCAGCTCGCTGCGCGGCTCGTCGAGCTCTGTTCCACGGAGTGCGACGTCGCGGTGCGCGACGAGGAGTGGCTCGCCGCGGAGGGCTTCGGGGCGCTCACCGCCGTCGGGCGTGGCTCGGCGGCCCCGCCACGGCTCGTGGAGCTGCGTTACCGCCCCTCGCAGCCCACCGGGTCGGTGACCCTCGTCGGCAAGGGCATCACCTTCGACACTGGCGGCATCTCGCTCAAGCGCGGGGAGGGCATGGTCGGTATGAAGGCCGACATGGCCGGCGCCGCGGCCGTCGCCGCCGCCTGCAGCGCCCTCGCCGACCTCGGCGTGTCGGTCGAGGTGACCGCCCTGCTCGGGCTCGCGGAGAACGCCATCGGCGCCGACGCCCAGCGTCCGGGCGACGTCGTCAGCGCGCGTGACGGCCAGACCATCGAGGTGCTCGACACCGACGCAGAGGGCCGGCTCGTCCTCGCTGACCTCCTCGCCTATGCCGCGGAGTCACGGCCCGACGCCGTCGTCGACGTCGCGACGCTCACCGGTACGGCGGTAGCCGCGCTCGGCTCGTACGCGAGCGCGCTGTTCGCCTCCGACGACGACCTGGCCTCCGGGCTCGCCCAGGCTGCTGCGGCCACCGGCGAGGCGCAGTGGCGTCTGCCGCTGTGGAGCGACCTCGACCGCTTCCTCGACAGCGACGTCGCCGACGTCGCGAACATCGCCGACGCCCCCGGCGGAGGCGCGATCGTCGCGGCGCTCTTCCTCCGCCGCTTCACCGGCGGGCTGCCGTGGGCCCACCTCGACATCGCCGGTCCCGCGCTGCTCTCAAGGGAGCTCGCGCGCGACCACCTGCCGGTGGGCGCGACGGGTGTGGCGACACGGACCCTGCTTGCGTGGCTCGAGGGACGCAGCCCCGCCTAGGAGCTTGTGTTCTGCGCCATGGCGGGTGTTGGTGTGGCGGGTGGCTCCGGTCCGGGTTGGAGGCCCATCCGGTGGGGGTCACGCTGCCGGGTCGGCGGCGCTGCCGGGGCCGCGCGGCTGCGACCGTCACCTCCACCGCCAAAGAAATTCACACGATCTGTCGAAAACCCTTGACAGCCACCGTCATACGG
>SLNF01000274.1 GCA_007133145.1 Nitriliruptorales bacterium | reverse complement strand
CTCGAGCGCACGCTGCCGGGCGCGGGCGCGCCCGACCTCGGCGTCGACCTCGTCCCGGCGGGCGAGGGCCCCGGTCCGCTCCCGCTCGGCGGCCTCGAGGTCGGCCTGTGCCGCGGCGCGTCGGCGGGCGATGTCCTCGTAGGTCGACTGCGCACGGCGCACCTGCGCAGCGCGGCGTCGCGTCGCGACGGCCGCAGCGTGCCGGTAGCGCTCGGTGAAGGCCGCGACGGCCTCGCGCGCCTCGAGGAGCCCGTCGAGCTCGGCCCGCTCGGCCTCGAGGGTGCGGAAGGCCTCGGCGACGTCGGCGAGCAGCGCCTGGTCCACCGGGGCGAGGGCCTCGCTCAGCGCCGCGGAGAGCGCGGCGGCGTTGGGACGCTTTGCGAGCTGGGGCTGGCGCAGGCCGATGAGCAGCCGCAGGAGGGCTCCGTAGCGCTCCTCGCCGAGGTCGAAGAGCTCCTCGTCGACGTGCCGTCGCCACGCTGCCGCCTGCTCGACGACCCGCCCGTGCTCGCCGAGCGCCTCGGCGAGGCGGGGACGGGTGAGGGGCGTGCGGGTCGGGCTCGCGAGCCAGAGGTCGCGGCCGATGCGCAGGTCAGTCGAGAAGAACCAGCGGTCGGGGGCGCCGCGTCCCTCGACGGCCTTCATCCCGCAGCCGAGCGTGCGGGTGTGGACTCGGCCCTGGTCGAGCCGGCCGAGCTCGAGCCAGACGTAGCCGATGCGTTCCTCGTAGCGACCGCCGAGCAGGAGGTTCCACTCCATGCGCTTGCCGGGGTCTCCGTCGGGTTCGACGCGGTGGGGGCTCACCTCGCCGTCGAGGAGGAACGGCAGGACGAGGGCGAGGACCTTCGACTTGCCGGTGCCGTTGTTGCCGCGCAGCAACAGCCGGCCGTCGTGGAACCACAGCTCCTCGTGGTCGTAGTGGAAGACGTCGACGAGGCCACAGCGCAGCGGCTGCCAACGCTGGCGTGTCGGCTCGGGCAGCGCCGTCGGGCCGCCGCCGTCGGCGAGGCCGTTGCCCTCGGGTCCGTGGGCGCCGCGCCCCCCGCTCACGTCAGCGTCCCCTGCCCGGACCCGGCGACCGTCGCGGGGTCGGCGGCGTAGCGCGCGAGTGCCGGGCGGCCGCGCACCGCCTCACCCTCGCGCTCGACGAGGTCGAGGGCGAGGAGCCGCCCCACGGCGGTCGCGGCGAGGTCGCGCGCACCGCCGGGCTCGCGCACGGCCTTGCGCCAGTGCGGCCCGTGCTCCTCCACGAGCGCCGCGGTGTGGGTCTCGAGCTCGTCGAGCGGCACCCACCGGTCGTGACGCTCCGGATCGGCGAGGTAGGTCGCGAGCAGGAGCGTCGCGTGGCCGTCGGTGCCCTCCTCGGGCATCGACAGGTCGGTGGTCTCCCCGGTCGGGTCGAGGAGCGCGAGACCCTCCGCGCGCGCCTCGGGCTCGAGCCCGGTGCCGTCGGCGAGGCGGGCGAGGAGGTGGGTCCGCTGCGTGCGCAGGTACTCACGCTCGACGTCGTCGAGGTCGTCGAGATACACGACGGGGTCGTCGAGCAGGCGCCGTGCGAGGCGTCTGCGCACCGCGGCCGGTCCGCCAAGGCCGGCGTCGAGCCCGGGGTCGTCGACGAGTGCGGCGAGCCGCTCCGGGGTCGAGGGCGCCGAGACCATCGAGGGTCCCCGCGGGCTCGCGAGCAGCCCGGCGAGCACGCGTCGGTCGAGGTCGTAGAGCGCGTCGCCCCGCTCGTCGACGTAGGACTGCTCATCGCCGGCGACCCGGGAGAGCACCCCGAGCTCGAGGAGGACGCGGATCGCCGCGACGAGGTCAGCGCGCTCGTCGCGGTGCTGCAGGGTGAAGCGCACCCCTGCGGCGACGAGGGCCTCGTCCGCGGCGGCGGCGAGGACCTGCTCGGCGAGCAGGCCGAGGGTGACCTGGGGGTCGGCGCGCTCGAGCGCCGCGAGAGCGAGGCAGAGCAGGATGTAGCGCCGCCGGGTGAGCGGCGGTCCGCCGCGCCGGGCGCGGGCGGGTCGGGTTGCGTCCCCGCCGTTGACGGGGGTCTTGCGCAGGCGGGCGACATCGGGGTCGACGACGAGGCTCCAGCCCGTCTCCTCGGCGAACCACTGCCGCAGGGCGCCGGCGTGCTTGCGGACCGCCCTGAACGCCTCCGGCGCCGGCTTCGAGGCTGTGAGCAGGGGGTGACGCAGCAGCGCGCGCGCAGCCGCCCGGCGTTCCTCGGTCGCGCCTCGCGCGAGCGTGTCGGCGAGGACCTCGGCGGCGCTCATCGGCGGGCCCCCTCGGCGACGGCGCCGACGTGGCCGTTGCCGTCTCGTCTGACACCGGAGCCGGCCCGACCCCTCCCACCATCGATACAGCCCTCCCCGGCGTGGAGGTCGGTGATCCGGACGTGGTGGTCGGGGCCGCGCAGCGTGCCGTCGCGGGTCGTGACCGCGGCCTCGGTCCCGTCGCCGGTGGGGGTGAGCACGAGCTCGAGCGATCCGTCCCCCGTCGTGACCTCGACCGGCCGGCCACGCGGGTTCGGCCACGCCAGCGCCTCGCCGAGCAGTTCGAGGAGGAGGTCGAAGGCGTCACGGTCGAGCGCGGCGAGCTCGGAGAGACGGACGGTGCCGTCGGTGGCGAGGGCGGCGCGCGCCCGGGCGGTCTGCGCCGCCTCGGTGGCGAGCCGCTCGGCGAGCAGCGCACGCTCGGGCCCACGGTCGGCGATGCGGGTCGGCTTGCCGCGGCGCTCGTGGCTGCCGGTGCGGCGCAGGCGCGGGCTCAGTCGCACCGGCGGGGCCTCGACCCAGGGGGTGGACGGCGGCACCGGGGCGGCCTGCCGTGCGTCGATCGTCGCGGCGTCGACGGTGAGGTGGCGAGACGGAGCGAGGGCGAACGCGGCCCGCCAGAGCCGGTGACAGTCCTCCTCGTTCGGGGCCTCGGCGAACCAGCGTGCGAGCTCGCGGAAGTCCTGTGAGCGATCGCTGCGCCCCGACCGGCGTTCCCCGCGCGTGGCGACGACGGTGAGCAGCCCGGTGATGGCCTGTCGCGCGCGGCGCCTGAGCAGGTCGGCCTGCGCGGGTTGCTCCCGGCCCCCGAGGAACCAGTGGGAGAGCCCCGCCCACCGGTGCCGCCAGGCGGCGAGGGCCTCGGTGCGGGCGCGCTCCTCCTCGCCGGGCGCCGCGTCGGCAGCCTCGCGCTCGGCGGCGAGGGCGAGCAGGGCGGAGGGCTCCCCGAGACCGCGGAGCTGCGCGGCGATGTCGGGGGCGATCGCGACGAGGTCGGCGATGAAGCGCTCGATGTAGCCGACGAGTTGGTCCTTGTAGGCGAGGAAGCGGGTCATGTCGCTGTCGTGGAGGTCGATCGTCCGCTGGAGCGCGGCGATGAAGGCCTGGGCGTTGCCGGCGAGGTCGTCGAAGACCCCCGCGAGCACGCGCAGGGACTGGTAGACCTTCGCCGGGTCGGGCTCGGCCTCCGCGGCGAGCCGTGCGAGCCCCCCGAGCGCGTCGTGGATGTCGGTGAGCGCGACGGCCTGCAGCGCACCCCGGCGGTCCAGGGCCGCCGCGAAGGCGGCGAAGGCCTCCTCGGCGGCCTCGCCCTCGGGGCTGAGGGAGTAGAGGTACCGCGCCCGGTTGAAGTCCTCGACGGTCGTGACCCGGCTCGTGTCGGGGTCGGCCCGGAGGTTGCCCCAGCGCGCGAGCTGCGCGAGCGCCTCGCCGATCTCCTCGAGGGCGCCGTTGGCCTCTCCCGGCAGCGCCGCCTGGACGTCCTCGGGTCGGAGGTGGACGACGAACTGGCGCTTTGCCGTGGCGAAGGTGCCGAGGATCGCCCGGTACAGCGGCGCCTTCTCGGCGACGGCGTGGCGCAGGGCCTCGTGCCCCCCGGCGCGCGGGTGGGCGGCGGACCCCTCGGAGGCGTGGTCGTGTGCGCTCACGGCTGGCGAGTCTGCCCGACCCCTACGACAGGCTGGCGGCGGCCCCTCACCGCGGGTCGTCGGCGGCGGCGACGGCACGGGCCCGCAGGGCCTCGACCGCGGTGGCCTGCCCGGGGTTGGTGAGGGTCAGTGTTCGATCCCTGGCTCCGACGGGATCCGGGTCCTCGAGGAGACCGAAGTCCTCGAGGCGCCCGAGCAACGGCCAGGCCGTCCTGCTCACGGCGTCGGCGTCGGGTGGCGTGCCGCGGTCGCGGTCGCGCCACCCCGCCTCGGCCGCGAGGGCGGCGACCTCCTCCATGAACGCCTTCGTCCCGCGCGGTGGCCCGCTCGCGAGGATGAGGAACACGGCCTCCTCGACGAAGCCGACGAAGCCCTTGTCGGCGGCGAGCGCCGCGGCGAGCGCACGCCATGCGGCCTCGACGTCGTCGGCGAGGGCCTCACCGGCCTTCGTCGTGTGCAGGGTGCGGCCGCGGCGTCGCACCCAGCGCTGCGCGCGCAGGAGCTCGTGCCAGCGCACGAGCGGGATCACGTCGATCTCGCTGGCGGGCAGGCGGTCCTTGAACCACCAGTCCTCGAAGCCGAAGCGCTGCTGCGCCTCCCGCACGAGGGCGCGGCCGAGATTGCCGCGCTCGGTCAGCGGCAGTCCCTCGTCGCGTGCCCGCGCGAGGAGCCAGCGCAGGGGCTCGGTGACCTCCGCCGCGCCCTCGGGGACCTCGACGGGGTGCAGCAGCCGCGGCTCGAGGGGATCGATGAGCCTGCGTCGGCTCGCGCTCGCGGCGCCGGAGCGGTCGATCCAGGCCTGCACGCGGGCGGTGGTCAGCGCCTGGCGCCAGGTCTCGCCGGTGGGATGGCCCGGCCGTGACTCGTTGAGCGCGGCGTCGGTGAGCGCGCGCTGCTGGCGGCGCCAGCCCGAGCGGCCGGGCCGCAGGCGCGCCTCGACGATCGCCTCCTCGAGGCGCTGCCCCACGTGGTCGCGGGCCTGCGCCTCCTCGAGGGTCATCATCGAGCCCCACGCGAGGTCGTCGGTGTCGGGGGGCTCGACGCCGGAGCGGTCGGCGGCGGCCTCGAAGGCCGCGAAGCCCTCGCGCGGCTCGCGGTGCCATGCACGCAGGATCTCGCGGGTCTGCTCGCTGTGGCAGATCGCCGCGAGGCGCGCGAGCCCGAGCTCGTCGAGCAGCCGACCGAGCGCGTCGGCGATCGCGACGTGCTCCTCGTCGCCGGCGAGGAAGGCCCGCGGTAGGCGGTACCAGAGGAACTCCTGGAGGCGGCGCTGCCCCACGCGGTCGGGTCCTTCGTCGGCCGCGAGGTCCGACCAGGCCTCGACGGCGTAGGAGGCCGCGTCGGGATCCTCCTCGGCGAGGCGCCGCAGCGCCTCGGCGACGACCATCGGCAGGTGGGCGAAGGCGTCGTCGCGTAGCGGGTCGTCGGTCATCGGGGCTCCACCCTCGTCGTGCTCGCCTCCGACCGTAGCGAGTCCGCGCGTGTGGCGAGGCGAGCGTGCCCGTCACGGGTGGCCGCGGTCGCGCCCGTCGACCGGGCCGGCCCGGTCGGGCGGCCAGCGCCCGTGGTCCCGTGGGACGGTGGCGCAGGTCCGCGGCATGCTGCAGAGTCCCGGGGCATGGACACCACACCGACACGCTGGGAGGACCTCTCCGCGGCGCAGCGCCGCGTCGTCATCGTCGTGGGGGTGGTGACGAGCATCCTGCAGGCGCTCATGCTCTGGGACCTCTGGCGCCGGCCCGCCGAGGAGGTCCGCGGCTCGAGGCGCGCCTGGGTGCTCGCGTCGTTCGTGCGCCCGTTCGGTCAGATCGCCTACGTCGTGTGGGGCCGTCGGCCCGCCACGACGTCCGCCTGAGGTGGTCGGCGTCGTGGCCGCCGCCGGTGGGATGTCGATGCCGGAACGCCCGCCCGCGGAGTGCTGGCTCACCGACATGGACGGCGTCCTCGTCGCCGAGGAGGAGCCGGTGCCTGGGGCCGCGGAGTTCCTCGAGGCCCTCAGCCGCCACGAGCGCCCGTTCCTCGTGCTCACGAACAACTCGATCTTCACCCCGCGGGACCTCTCGGCCCGGCTGCGGCGCACCGGCATCGACGTCCCCGAGGAGCGCATCTGGACCTCGGCGCTGGCCACCGCGGACTTCCTCGCCGCGCAGCAGCCCGGCGGGTCGGCGTTCCCCATCGGCGAGGCCGGACTGACCACGGCCCTGCACGAGGTCGGCTACACGCTCACCGACGTCGAACCGGACTTCGTCGTGCTCGGGGAGACCCGGACCTACTCCTTCGAGGCGATCACCCAGGCGATCCGCCTCGTCGCGCAGGGCGCGCGCTTCATCGCGACCAACCCCGACACGACCGGGCCGTCGCTGGAGGGGCCGCTGCCGGCCACCGGCGCCGTCGCGGCGCTCATCACGCGCGCGACCGGCATCGACCCCTACTTCGTCGGCAAGCCCAACCCGATGATGTTCCGCAGCGCGCTCAACCGCATCGGCGCGCACTCCGAGACCACGGTCATGGTCGGCGACCGTATGGAGACCGACATCGTCGCCGGCATCGAGGCCGGCCTCGACACCGTCCTCGTCCTCTCGGGCTCGACCTCGCGTTCGGACGTCGGCGCGTTCCCCTACCGGCCGGCGCGCATCGTCGACTCCGTCGCCGACCTCATCGACGAGGTCGCGGCCGGCTGAGTCGCTCGAGGCCCCGGAGCCCGGCGGGCAGGCCTACCCCCGCCCGCCGGTGAGCAGCGTGAGGAACTCCCGGTTCGGTCCCACCTCCGGCAGGGCCTCGGCGACGCGCGCGAGGGCTCGTTGGGGCGAGATCCCGTCGCGTCGGGCGAGGTGCCACGCGGCGACCGTCGGCGTGCGGCTGCGACCCCCGGCGCAGTGGAGGAACACGCGCTTGCCCTCACCGCGCAGCGCGCTGAGCGTCGCGTGGAGGTCATCGAGGAGCAGCCGGAGGTTCGGGTTCGCCCCTGGCTTGTCGACGAGGGGGACGTGGAGGTGCTCGACACCGTCGGCGACCTCGGCGGTGCCCGACCGGCAGAGGGAGACGACGGCGTCGACGTCGGCCTCGGCGAGGCCGGTCGCGTTGCCGAGCAGGAGCCCGTCGTCGCCCGGGGCGGGGATGACGCGGGGTGGGGTCGGGTCGGTGTCGCGGTAGTGGCGGTGCAGGGAGTCTGCGCCCGGCCACCTCGCGTCGTCGTCCTGCCCACCGCTCACCGTGTGCAGGGCGAGGGTGACGAGGTCGCGGGCGCGCAGGCCGGGCCAGCCGTGGAGGACGCGCAGCCAGCGCTGGGGGATCGCCGACCAGCCCCAACGCGCCCCGAGGAGCGCGCCGGCGATCGCCGCGACGGTGTCGGTGTCGTGGCCGATGCCCACTGCGCGGCGCAGCGCGAGCTCGAGGTGCGCGCCCGGCCGCTCGGCGGGGATCGGGGTCTGGCGCACCGCGGCGTAGGCCGCCTGCAGGGCCGTGACGACGAACCCGTTGGGGGTGAAGGCCTCCGGGGGCCGTGCCTCGGCCTCGTCGAGGTGCTCGCGCCAGCGGGTGCGTGCCTCGGGAGCGAGGAGCTCGAGGCCGTCGCGGACGCCGTCGAGCCGGTCCTCACGCACCGCCCGGTCGATCGCGACGCACCACAGCACGCAGGCGTCACCGGCGAGCGGGTCGGCGTGGGTGAGCTCGGAGACCGCCCGGGCGAGCGCGGCGAGCGCGGCGTCGTCGCCGAGGCAGGCCAGCGCCACCGGCGCGGTGCGCATGAGGCTGCCGTTGCCGGCCGCGTGCGCAGGGTGGCGCTGGAGGTAGGTCACCGCCGTCTCGCGCAGCGCGGCGGGCGACGAGGCGCCGCCGAGCACGAGGCGGGTCTGGTTGCCGATGTCGAGGGGGCCGTCGGCGTACCAGTCCAGGAACCGCGCGGCGATGGCCTCGAGGTCGCGCGAGCCCCTCGCGGTGACCGCGGCGATGCAGATCGCCATCTGCGTGTCGTCGGTCCACTCCCCGGGCGCCCACGGCCCGAGCCCCCCACCGACCGGCTCGGCGTGCGCGCCGTCGACGTTGGTGTGGAACTCGTACGGCGCACCGAGCGCGTCGCCGGCGGCGAGGCCGAGCAGCACCCCGGCGAGACGGTCCTGGCGACCCGACACGGCTGCCCAGCCCACGACGTCTCCTTCCCCGGCCTCCTCCGAAGCCGCGTGTGGCGACCGCCGCACGGCTCCCGTGATGCCGGAGATGTGAGGATCACTAGGCTCGCAAGGTACACGACGGGTGTGACGGCCCCGCCGCCCGTCGGCCTTGCGCGGGTGGCGCCCGCCGGGTCGGGCCGATCCTGGGAGGGCTGGCGCCGGTGGCCTACGATGCGGATGCGTGGCGCGGGAGCCGGCGCAGGATCCCCCTCGCCGAGGAGGCCTTGACGGCGCCGCGGAAAGGCGCGCTCATGACTGACCAGCCCTACTCCCAGCCCCCACCGTCCTCGCCGCAGACCCCGCCCGGGTGGTACCCGCACCCGCAGCAGCCGGGCGCCCAGGCCTACTGGGACGGCTACCAGTGGACCGGCCACGTCAGCGCCGCCGCGGCGGCGACGACGTCGCTGCCGATCGCCGATCCCGCCAAGCGCCTCCTCGGCTACCTCATCGACGTCGCGCTCCTCAGCGTCGTTGGTTTCCTCGCCTTCCTGCCCGTCGCGGGGACGCTCGCGACCACACAGGAGCCGGGGGCCGGGGCGGGGATCGCCGGGCTCTTCACCTTCCTCGTGTTCGTCGCGATCTTCGTCTACGAGCCGTTCTGCCACGGCCGCTGGGGTCAGACCGTCGGCAAGCGGGTCATCGGCACGAAGGTCGTGCGGGCGGCCGACGGCTCGCCGATCGGCCATGGCCTCGCCTGGGGGCGCTACCTCATCCTCGGGGTGATGGGCATCGTGCCGCTCCTGCCGCTGATCGCGGTGCTGTGGCTGCTGTGGGACCCGCTGCGCCAGACGCTCTACGACAAGGTCGTCAGCACCGTCGTCGTCACCGTGTGACCCCCTCATCCACTCCCGCGAGGTCGGCGAGGCGCTCGGCGAGGCGCTCACGGGCCGCGACCTCCTCGTCGTAGGGGGTGAGCACCCGTTCCTCGAGCGTCCCGGCGAGGCGCGCCCGGACCTCGCGTTCGACGCGCCGAGCGTGGCGGGCCGCCCCGACGCGGGCGAGCAGGCGACCGGTGAGGCCGAGGGCGAGCCGTGCGGTGAGGCCGCCGAGCAGCAGGGCGGTCGGCCACGTGAGGTCTTCGAAGAGCGTCGGGGTCGGCAGGGGCGGCAGCGCGAGCCAGTCGACGATGCTGCGGGCGAGGAGCCAGCCGAGGCCGACGAGGGCGGCGCCCTCGGCGAGGCCACGCAGGAGGGCGAGCACCGACCACCAGCGCCGCGGCGCCGGACGCCGTGGGGTCTCGGCGACGTCGGCGGCGAGGCGCGGGGCCGCCTCCGCGGCGCGCTCGTCGAGTTCG
>SLNF01000034.1 GCA_007133145.1 Nitriliruptorales bacterium | reverse complement strand
GCCCGGGGCCGGGGCTTCCGCCGCGCCGGTCGAGGCCGACGCCGCGTCGGCGGGCCCGCCCACCGGCGGGGAGCCCGTCGACCTCGCTGCGGTGCAGCGGGCTTGGGAGTCGGTCCTCGCGGCCCTCAAGCAGCGCACGAAGCGCTGGCACGCCTTCGCCTCCCTCGGCCGGCCGGTGGCCTACGACGATGACCACCTCACGTTGGAGTTCCGCAGCGGCTACGGCTTCCACGCGGAGCAGTGCACGACGTCGGAGGGGCAGCGGGCCATCGGCGAGGCCCTCGCGCGTGTCGTCGGCGTCCGGCCGACGCTGCGCTGCGTCCTCGCCGGTCGCGGGCAGGACCCGGCGGCGCGACGCGCCGACGAGCCCGTCGACGACGCCGAGGCCTCGTCGGTGGCCGAGACCGAGGCCGCCGAAGCCGCCGGCGATCGCGCCGACGCCGCGAGCGCCCACGATGAGGCGGTCGCGCGGCTGCGCCGCGAGCTCGGTGCGCAGGTCATCGACGACGAGCGGCCTTGAGGCGGCAGCGCGATGCGGGCTGCCCCGGGTGCCTACGGGTAGGCTTGGGGCCCCGGATCCCGAGGCGGAAGCGCACCCCATGGGCAACATGAACCAGATGATGCGCCAGGCGCAGGCCATGCAGCGCAAGCTCGAGCAGGCCCAAGCGGAGGTCGCCGAGGAGGAGATCACCGGCCAGGCCGGCGGCGGCATGGTCGCGGTCACCGTCAACGGCACCGGCACGATGGTCAAGCAGATCACCATCGACCCCGAGGTGATCGACCCCGACGACCCCGAGATGCTCTCCGACATCGTCACCGCGGCGGTCAACGACGCGCTGCGCGCCGCGAAGGCCTTCGAGGAGGAGCGGCTCGGCGGCATCGCCGGCCAGATGGGGCTGCCCCCCGGCACGCTCTAGGGCACGGGCGTGTACGAGGGACCCATCCAGGACGTCATCGAGGAGCTCGGCCGCCTGCCCGGCGTCGGCCCGAAGAGCGCGCAGCGCATCGCCTTCCACCTCCTCACCGTCGAGCGCGTCGACGCCCAACGGCTGGCCGACGCGATCCTCGCGGTGAAGGACCGCGTCCACTTCTGCGCCCGCTGCTTCAACGTCGCCGAGGCCGAGGAGTGCCGGATCTGCCGCGACGCGCGTCGGGACCCGCGTGTCCTCTGCGTCGTCGAGGAGCCGCGCGACCTCATGGCCATCGAGAAGACGAGTGAGTTCCGCGGCCGCTACCACGTCCTCGGTGGGGCGATCAGCCCGATCGACGGGGTCGGTCCCGAGCAGCTGCGGGTCAAGGAGCTCGTGGCGCGTCTCGGCGACGAGGCCGTCGAGGAGGTCGTGCTCGCGATGAGCCCGAACATCGAGGGCGAGGCGACGGCGAGCTACCTCGCCCGGACCCTCAAGGCCATGGACCTGCGGGTGAGCCGCATCGCCTCGGGGCTGCCGGTCGGCGGCGACCTCGAGTACGCCGACGAGGTCACCCTCGGTCGGGCCTTCGCCGGACGCACCGAGGTCTGAACGGGCAGGCCCACGGCCCGGAGGCGCGCTCGGCCGCCTGGACGGGCCCGCCCGGGTCACGCCCGTTACGATGCGGCCGAGCACTCGACGCGGGAGGCGTGCGCACGTGATCGTCGTCCAGAAGTACGGCGGGTCCTCGGTGGCCGACACCGACCGGATCGTGAAGGTCGCCGAGCGGATCACCGCCGCGAAGCGGGCGGGCAACGACGTCGTCGTCGTCGTCTCCGCGATGGGCAAGAGCACCGACCGGCTGACCCAGCAGGCGCTCGAGATCGCGGCGATCCCCCCCGCCCGCGAACTCGACATGCTCCTCACCGCCGGTGAGCGCATCTCCATGGCCCTGCTCGCGATGGCCATCGGCGAAGAGGGCTTCACCGCCCGGAGCTTCACGGGCAGCCAGGCCGGCATCATCACCGACGCCGCACACGGCAAGGCCCGGATCATCGACATCACCCCCGGGCGCATCACCGACGCGCTCGCCGAGGGGCACATCGTCATCGTCGCCGGGTTCCAGGGGGTGAGCCGCGAGTCGAAGGACATCACGACCCTCGGCCGCGGTGGCAGCGACACCACCGCAGTGGCGCTCGCCGGCGCCCTCGACGCCGACCTCTGTGAGATCTACACCGACGTCGACGGGGTCTACACCGCCGACCCGCGTCTTGCGCCGAAGGCGCGACGCCTCGACGCGGTCACCCACGAGGAGATGCTCGAGCTCGCCGCCTCCGGCGCGAAGGTGCTGCAGGTCCGCGCCGTCGAGTACGCCCGCAACCACGGGGTCCGCCTGCACGTGCGGAGCTCGTTCTCGCATCAGGACGGCACCTGGGTAGAGAAGGACGAAACGATGGAGCAGGCGATCATCTCCGGCGTCGCGCACGACACGAGCGAGGGCAAGCTCGTCATCCGCGGGGTCCCCGACAAGCCGGGTGTCGCCGCCCGGATCTTCACCGTGCTCGCCGACGCGAACATCAACGTCGACATGATCGTGCAGAACGTCTCGGCCGACGGCACCACCGACGTCTCGTTCACGGTCCCGGTCGCCGACGGCCCCCGGGCGCTTGCGCTCCTCGAGGAGCTGCGCGCCGAGGTCGGCCTCGGCGAGATCGTCTTCGACGATGCCATCGCGAAGGTCAGCCTCGTCGGCGCGGGCATGAAGACCCACCCGGGGGTCGCCGCGACAATGTTCGCTGCGCTGTCGGCTGCCGGGGTCAACATCGAGATGATCTCGACCTCGACGATCCGTGTCTCCGTCGTCGTGCGCCGCGAGCACGTCGAGCGCGCCGTCCAGGCGGTGCACGACGCCTTCGAGCTCGACAGCGACCAGACCGCGGCGGTGCGCTGATGGGCCGCACGCTCGCGATCGCCGGAGCCACCGGGGCGGTCGGCGCCGAGCTCCGCCGCCTCGTCGAGGTGCGCGGCCTGCCCGTCGACGACGTGCGCTTCCTCGCGAGCTCGCGCTCGGCGGGCAGGACGCTGCCCTACGCCGGGGGCGAGCTCACCGTGGGCGACCTCGAGGACGCCCACGCCTTCGACGGCGTCGACCTCGCGCTCTTCAGCGCCGGCGGCGACCGCTCCCGCGAGCACGCGCCCCGTGCCGTCGAGGCCGGCGCGATCGTCGTCGACAACTCCTCGGCCTGGCGCATGGACCCCGAGGTCCCCCTCGTCGTCGCCGAGGTCAACGCCGCTGTCCTCGACACCCGCCCACCGAAGGGGATCGTCGCCAATCCCAACTGCACGACGATGATCGCGCTGCTGCCGCTCAAGGCGCTGCACGACGCGTTCGGTCTCACGAGCGTCGTCGCGACGAGCTACCAGGCCGCGAGTGGTGCGGGGCAGCAGGGCAGTGACGAGCTGCTCGAGCAGGCGCGGACCCTGCTCGAAGAGCCCGACCTGCTCCAGCGTGACGGGGTCGCCGCCGCCGACCGCGCGGCGCACGAGGTCCATGCTGCGACCCTCGCCTTCAACTGCGTGCCGCAGATCGGCACGCTCGGCGACGGCGGCTACACCGACGAGGAGCTCAAGCTCCAGAACGAGTCCCGCAAGATCTTGGGCCTGCCCGAGCTCGCGGTGAGCCCGACCTGCGTGCGCGTGCCCGTCGTCGTCGGCCACGCCATCGCGGTGCGCGCGACGTTCAGCGTGCCGGTGGGTGCCGCGGCTGCCGCCGAGGTCATGGACGGCTTCCCCGGTCTCGTGCTCGACGACCTGCCCACGCCGCTCGAGTACGCCTTCCGGGACGAGACCGCCGTCGGGCGGGTGCGCCAGGACCTCGCCGACCCGCAGGCGCTCAACTTCTGGGTCGTCGGCGACAACCTCCTCAAGGGCGCCGCACTCAACACCGTCCAGATCGCCGAGGAGCTCATCGTTCGGGGCCACGTCTAGCGGCCCCCCTCGGTGCCCGTCCGCGGGACGCCGTGGGGCGGGGCGGCTAGAAGAAGTCGAGCATGACCGGCGGGGGACCACCGAAGGCGGCGTCGAGCAGCGCGAGCGCCTCGGCGGGGCCGCGTAGCAGACCGAGCGTCGCGAGCTCCGAGGCCGGGCGGAACCCCGTGAGCAGGGGCCCGACCGCACGGGCGGTCAGCCGCACGTCAGCGCCGGGGGCGTCGGCGAGCGCGCCGCGGCCGTCGGCAACTTCGAGGCGCCACGGGCCCGACGGCACCGCGTCGTCGTCGACGCGCAGCGTCACCGCGAGTGCGAGACCGGCGGGGAACCCGCGATGGGCGATCGCCGACGGCAGGTCGAGCCCCCGCGCCATCCAGCACAACCCACCGGTGGCCTCGAGGTCCTGCTCGTCGAGCAGCGCCGTCCAGCGCGGCGGGACGACGTCGACGAGCACGACGTCACGGGCGAACGTGCCGTGGCGGCCGGCGAAGGTCGCGAGGGCGGCGAGGCCCCGCGGGGTCGTCGCGGCCCAGTCGACGAGCCGCAGGGTGTGCTGCCAGCTGCCGGGGATCGGCTCGTGCTCGACGAGGGCGTAGGCCTCGAGGCGCCCCGGCGAGGCCGGGTCGTCGAGGACGTAGCGGTGGGGCAGCGCGGCGAGCTCGTCCCAGCGCTCCTGCCCGCGCACCGCCGCTCCCGACAGCGTCGCGGCGAACGCCTCGTGGCAGTCTCGGATCGCCGGCCAGTCGGTGGGCTTGACGGCGCGCCGCAGCGTCGGCCCGGGGGTCGGCGCGACCCGTGCGGGCACGCGGTAGCGCGTGAGGGTGCCGGCGTGCTCCCAGCCCAGGCGGCGGTACAGGCGCGTCGTCGACGGGTAGAGGACGCTGAGGCCGTCACCGCGGGCGAGTCCCACCGCTACCGCCTCACGCATCATCGCCGAGGCCACCCCGCGGCCGCGGTGCTCGGGTGGCACGGCGAGCGAGGCGATGTCGAGGCTCGGGACCGCACGGCCACCGAGCCAGTGCGCGCTCGGCAGGAGCCGGCAGTGCCCGGTGAGGAGGCCGTCCTCCTCGAGTCCCCAGAGCTGCCCCTCGGCGAGGCGGCTCCGGGTGCGCTCGGCGAGGGCGTCGTCGAGCGCGCGCCCGAACGACGTCGCGATCTGGACGAGCGCGACGTCGAGGTCGGCGGCCTCGAGCGGGCGCAGCCTCATCGCCGGCAGGCGCAGGGCGCCGCTGCGCAGCGGGGGCAGCCCTCGGCGTAGCGCTGCGCAGCCTCGGCGAGGTCGACGCCGGCCTGGTCGGCGAGGGAGGCGAGCCAGGCGAGCACGTCGCCGAACTCGGTGAGACGGTCGTCGTCGTCGCCGCGGAACACCGCGCGTGAGAGCTCGCCGCACTCCTCGGCGAACCAGGCGAAGGTACGGGCCAGGCCGCGCTCGGCGTCCTGCTCGCCGTAGAGGTGGCGCATCTGCGCCTGGAACGCGGCGAGGTCCATGGGCGCCTCCCGACCGTCTCGACGAGGACGCCCGCCACCCTTCGAGGGTGACGGGCGTCGCGGGAGTCGGGATGCCCGGATTTGAACCGGGGACCTCCACGTCCCGAACGTGGCGCGCTAACCAAGCTGCGCTACATCCCGTGCCGAGCCGCCAGCGTACCGGTGGTCGGGGCCCTGCTCAAAGCCTCAGGCGGGTGTGAGCGTGAGCAGCGTCGCCTCGGGCCGGCAGGCGAAGCGGACGGGAGCGTAGCGCGACTGCCCGAGCCCCGCCGAGACGTGCAGGGCCAGGCCGGCACCGTAGTCCGACAGACCGCGGGTCTGCGCCAGGGGCAGGTCGCAGTTGGCCACGAGCGCACCGAGGCCGGGCACCCGCACCTGCCCGCCGTGGGTGTGTCCGGCGAGGGCGAGGTCGAGCCCGGCACGGTCGAAGCGGTCGAGGACGGCGGTGTAGGGGGCATGGGTGACCCCGAGTGCGAGGGCGACGTCGTCGGGGGCAGGGCCGCCGACGGTCTCGAGCCGTGCGCAGCCGAGGTGGGCATCGCCGACGCCGCGGACGTCGATCGTCCCCACAGCGGTTTCGACGCGGACGGCCCGGTTGTCGACGACGTGCCAGCCGGCCGCCTCGAGCCCCGCGACGAGCCGCGGGGCGTCGAGCGGGGCGCCACGTGGCTCATCGGGCGCGTCGCGGCGGGTGAGGTAGCGCAGCGGGTTCTTCGGCGTTGGGCCGAAGCGGTCGTTCGAGCCGAGCACCGCGAGGGCCACCCGCCCGCTGCCGACCTCGGCGAGCAGGTCGACCGCCTCGTCGACGACGTCGCGGTGGCCGAGGATGTCGCCGGTGACGACGACGACCTGGGGGTCGGTGGTGGCGAAGCGGCGCAGGGCGCGGGCGATCGCCTCGTGGCGCGGCCAGAGGTGGAGGTCGGAGAGATGGAGCACCCTCAGCGGCCCGCGCGCGCCGGGCCGGAGCACCGCGGCCTCGACCTCCCGGAGGGCGAACCAGCGCGGCTCGACGAGCGTGGCGTAGGCCGCGGCACCGAGACCCGCGCCCGCGAGCGCGAGCGCGAGCCGGCGTGCCCTCACGAGCCGTCCCTGTTGGCGCCGGCGGTGCCGGTCTCCGGTTCGGGGTCGTCGGCGGTGCGCGGGCGCCCGACGTCGATCGTCACGACGATCGCGGTCGTGCCGTCGTAGGCGGGCTCGCCGGCCGTGGGGGACTGGGCGACGACGTGGTCGTAGGCTCCCTCGTCGTCGACGGGGACCTCCCGCGCCTCGTGGGAGAGCCCGGCCTCCTCGAGGGCCGCGACGGCCTGGTCGCGGGGCAGCCCGACGAGGTCGGGCACGACCGGCGGATCGCGGGAGCCGTCGCTGACGTCGAGGCCGACGAGCGTGCCTTCCTCGGCGCGGCTGCCGCCCGCCGGGGTCTGCTCGACGACGGTGCCTGCCTCGGCCCAGTGCTCGACCTCCGTGGACTCCGACCTGAAGCTCGCGCCGGCGAGGGTGGCCTCCGCGGCCTCGCGTGGCTGGCCGACGACGTCAGGCACCGTCGAGGCCGGCAGCGCCGGCGGCTCGGGGAAGTCGGCGACCTCGAGGTCGAGGGCGTCGATCGAGGCACGCATGTAGTCACGCCAGAGAATCGTCGGCAGGCAGCCGCCGGTGACCTGCCCGCCGCAGAGGGGGTGGGTCATCGTCTCCGGGTGCTCGTGGCCGGTCCACACCGCGGTCGAGAGTTGCGGGACGTAGCCCACGAACCAGGCGTCCTTGCTGTCCTGGGTCGTCCCGGTCTTGCCGGCAGCAGGCCGGCCGAGCTGGCCGTTCGCGCTCGCGGTGCCCGACTCGATCGGTCCGCGTAGCAGGTCGGTGACGCGGTTGGCCACGCCGGCGTCGAAGGTCGCAGCGCAGTCGGGCTCGGCCCGGCTGATCGTGCGCCCGTGACGGTCGGTGACCTCGGCGACCGAGAAGGGCTCGCAGCGCTCGCCCTCGTTGGCGAACGTCGCGTAGGCCGTGGCCATCTCGAGGGGGAAGACCCCGGCCTGCTCGGCGGCGCCGAGGACGAGCGAGCAGATCGGCCCGTCGATGAGCCCGTCGCGGTCGCTGATCGGCACCCCGGCGTCCTCGAGGGCGTCGACGAGCGGCTCGATGCCGACGACGTCGAGGAGGTGGGCGAAGTAGACGTTGCTCGAGATCGTCGTCGCCTGCGCCATGTCCATCGCGCCGTGGGAGGCCCGCCCGAAGTTCGCGGGCGCGTAGTCGGCAGGGCAGGCCAGGTCCTCGAACTCGTAGGCCACCCCGCCCTCGTAGGTGTAGCCGGGGCTCAGCCCCTCCTCGAGGGCGGCGGCGAGCATGAACGGCTTGAAGGCCGAGCCGGCGTCGCGGCTCGAGCCACCCCCGCGCCGCGCGGCGAGGTTGACCTCGATCTCGTCCTCGCCGCTGCCGAAGCCCTTCGGGCCGACGCCGAGCGCGAGGAGCTCCCCGGTGCCCGGCTCGACGGTCGCGATCGCCGCGAGAGGGTCCTCGTCGCGGTCGAGGGAGTCGGCGATCGTGTCCTGGGCGAGCTCCTGCAACGCGGGGTCGAGCGTCGTGCGGATCTCGAGGCCGCCACGGCGCAGACGGCGCTCGCGCTCGTCTCGGTCGGCCCCGAGCGCCGGGTCGTCGAGGAGCTCGGAGCGGACGTGGTTGACGAAGAACGGCTCGGAGGGCTCGCGCAGCGGTTGGACGTCGAGGTCGAGGCCGGTGGCCTGGAGCTCCTCGACCTCGGCCTCGTCGAGGAAGCCGGCGCGCCCCATCTGCGCGAGCACGATGTTGCGTCGGGCCAGCGCCCGGTCGGGATTGGCGACGGGGTCGTTGCGGTTCGGTGCCCGGAGCATCCCCGCGAGCGTCGCGCCCTCGGCGACGCCGAGCTCGCTGATGTCCCTGCCCCAGTAGAACTCCGCGGCCGTCGCGATGCCGTAGACGCGGTTGCCGAAGTACGCCTCGTTGAGGTACGCGGCGAGGATCTCACCCTTGCTGAGGCGCTGCTCGAGCTCGATCGCGTAGATGGCCTCCTGGAGCTTGCGGTCGAGCGTCTGCTCGCTGTCGAGGACGACGAGCTTGACGAGCTGCTGGGTGATCGTCGAGCCCCCGCCGGTGATCTCCCCGGCGGTGATGTTGTCGAACGCGGCGCGGCCGATCGCCGTCCAGTCGACCCCGTCGTGGGCGAGGAAGTCGCGGTCCTCCGTCGCGAGCACGGCCTCCTGGACGTGGTCGGGGACGTCGGCGAGGTCGGTGACGATGCGGTTCTCGTCGCGGATGACGGCGAGCTCTCCACCTTCGCGGTCGAGGATGACGCTGCGCTCCCACGGCTCGCCGAGGTCGTCAGGCAGCGGGGGGTAGTCGAACAGCCCTTCGTCGACTTCGCTGACGATGCTCGCGCCGAAGCTCGCCGCCGGCGCGAGGCTCGCCCCGAGCAGCAGGCCGGCGGCGAGGAGGATGCCGACGAACATCAGGAACTTGACCCAGCCGCTCACGGTGGCCGAGCGCTGCGGTCCTGTCGGGCGTGCGTCGCTCATATCCCAACGATGGTGTCGGCGTGACGTGGGAGTGTACCGACGCCGCGGGGAGCCCTCATCGTGCCTCCTCGCCGAGGAGGCGTCGCCCGACCCAGGCGAGTCCCTCGACGTCGTGGACGTCCTCGGCGCGCTGGGGCACCTCGATGAGCACCCTTGGGTCGAGGTCGCGCAGGGCCGCGGCGAGCGCGCGCTCCTCGCGGTGGGCGACGTCGAGGTCGGCCGCGGCGAGACCGAGCAGGGCGCCGACCGCCCGTCGCCCGGGCGTGCCCTCGAGCGCGGCGCCGGCGGCGGCGAGATCGTCGGCGGAGGCCTCCGGTAGGTCCGGCACCGTCGTGCGGTTGACGACGAGACCGGCGGTCGGCATGCCGTCCTGGGTGAGGCGCTGGAGGAAGTAGCGCGCCTCTCGCAGTGCGTGCTCCTCGGGCGTCGTCACGACGACGAATCCCGACTCCGGGCTCTGCAGGAGCCGGTAGACCGCCTGCGCCCGGGCCTTGAACCCCTCGTACATCCCGTCGAGGGACTGGAAGAAGCCCGCGAGGTCGGCCATGACCCCCGAGCCGGTGATGCGCGAGG
>SLNF01000070.1 GCA_007133145.1 Nitriliruptorales bacterium | reverse complement strand
GATCCCGAGGCCAGCGCGCTCGCAGCGACCGCGCGGCCAACGCCCCCGGGGGCAACCGCGGAGGTCGTGGGCGCAGCCAGGGTCAGGGTCGTGGCAGCGACGGTGGCGGGAGGCGCAGCGGCGCACGCGGGCCCTCCGAGGCGGCGGGCGACGGCGCAGCCTCGTCGGGCTCCGGCGGGGTGCCGACCTCGCAGGAGGCCCGCGGCGAGGGCAAGCCAGCGCTCAACCGCCCCTTGAGGATCGCCCACCTCCCCTAGGCCGGCAGCGCACCCCGAGCCAGGCGCGCTGCCGGCAGGCGGGGCAGCGCCCCCACAGCGGATGACCTGGCCGCGGCAGGACCAGCACCGGTGGGCGCAATGCCTGGAGCAACGTCGCCAATGCCGCACCCACGAGCGCGCCGCAGCGCTCGCAGGACAGGGCGAGGCCACCGTCGGGATCGGTGAACAGCGCCTCGCGGGCGGCGTCGCGCTGACGCCCGCCGGTGGCGATGCGGTCGAAGCCGCTCACACGCCGGCCCGCTCGCGCCAGGACGGCTCGGGCTCGAGGCCGACGAGCTCAGCGGCGATGATGCGGTAGGCCGCCGCACCCGGGACGCTGTCGTCGTAGGAGAGGATCGACACCCCCTCGTGCGGCGCCTCGGCGAAGCGCACGCTCCTGCGCACCGGCGCGCCGAGGACCTCGAGGTCGTAGCGCTGCTCGACGTCGGCGAGCACCGCGCGGGCGTGGCGCGTGCGCCCGTCGAACATCGTCGCGACGAGCCCGGCGACATCGAGCCCGGGATTGGTCAGCCGCCGGACGTCGGCGATGGTGTCGAGGAGTTGTGCGACGCCCCGGTGCGACAGCGTCTCGCACTGCACGGGGACGATCACCGCATCGGCGGCGGTGAGCCCGTTGACGGTGAGCACGCCGAGCGAGGGCGGGCAGTCGAGGAGGACGACGTCGTAGCTGTCGACGACGTCGGTGAGCTCTGAGCGCAGGAGGTACTCCCGACCGGTGCGCGAGAGCAGGGCGACCTCGCTGCCGGCGAGCTCGATCGAAGCCGGCGCGAGATCCGTCTCGGGGTGCTGGAGGATCGTCTGCGCCAGCCGCGCCTGCCCCGTGACGACGTCGTGCAGCGTCGGCTCGAGCTCGTCGGGGTCGTAGCCCAGCGAGAAGGTCAGGCAGGCCTGCGGGTCGAGGTCGCAGGCGAGCACAGCGAGGCCGCGCTCGGCGAAGGCCGCCGCGAGCGCGATCGTCGTCGTCGTCTTCGCCACGCCGCCCTTCTGGTTGGCGACGGCGTAGACCGTGGCGGCCACCGGCGACCTCCTCTGCGCGACCCGCCTCGATGGTGCAGCCTAACGCGCGCCGGGTCGTCTTAAGGCACGGGTGGGGCTGCCGACAACCCGGACATGGGCCAGCATGCGCTCCATCGTGAGCTCGAGACGCTCGCCGACACCCTCTGGGCAGAGCGTCATGTCGTGGAGTACCTGCTCTTCAAGCTCATCACCGCCAAGCTCATCCTCGCCGCCGACGAGCGCCGCTTCGTCACCCCCGCCCTCGATGAGGTCGAGCGCATGGTCACCGCGTTGCGCAGCGCCGAGGTGCGCCGGGCCGGCGCGCTCGAGACCGTCGCGCGCGCCTGGAGCATCCACGTCGACGCGCTCACGCTGGCCGAGCTCGCCGAACGCGCGCCGGAGCCCTTCGGCGCGGTGTTCCGCGACCACCGCGACGCCTTCCAGGCCCTCGCCTCGGAGATCGAGGCCACCGCGCAGGAGAACCGAAAGCTCGCGATCTCCTCGCTGACCCACGTCCGGGAGACCATCGACGCGCTCGCCGGGCCACCGGCGGGGCACACCTACACCGCGAGCGGGCGCCATGACGCGACGACGACCTCGGCGCTGCGACTCGACGAGGTGCTCTGATGAGCAACTTCCTCGCCCTGCACACCGGGCTCTCCGGCGTGCGCGCCGCCCAGGCCGGCATCGAGACGGCGTCGAACAACGTGAGCAACGTCAACACGCCCGGCTACACGCGCCAGCGCGTCGACCTCTCGACGCGGCCGACGCTGCAGTTGGCCGCCGGCCGGCTCGGCACCGGGGTGAACATCGACCAGATCAGCAGGATGCGCGAGGGCTTCCTCGACACGCGGGTACGCGCGACCAGCCAGGGCTTCGCCGCCGCCGACACCAGGGCCGAACTCCTCCAGCGCATCGAGGACATCGTCGCCGAGCCCGAGACCGGCCTGACCGGGCTGCTCGAGGGCGTCTGGAACGCCTTCGAGGACCTCGCCAACGACCCCAGCGACACCGCCGCGCGCCAACAGGTCCTCTCGAGCCTCGGCGCGGTCGCGGGACGCTTCCAGGCCATCGACGCCGGCCTCTCCCAGCTGCGCGCCGACACCGCAGCCCGGCTCGACGACGGGATCCGCGACGTCAACGCGCTCATCGCCGACGTCGACCGGCTCAACAAGGCGATCTTCAGCGCCTCGGCCGGAGGTGACCCGCCCAACGACCTCCTCGACCGCCGCGACCTGGCTCTCGACGAGCTCACCTCCCTGACCGGCGCGACGTTCGAGGTCGTCACCGCCGAGGACTCCAGCCGCTACGGCATGGTCGACGTCGCGATCGACGGGCAGCCGGTCGTCGACGACGACGGTGTCACCACACTCGCCCTGGGCGCCGACGGCACGACCGTCACGGTCGACGGCGGTGAGGTCGGCCTCGGCGGTGAACTGGGGGCGCTCCAGCAGGCCCTCGCCGACGAGGGCGACCTCGCTCGGTGGCAAGGCGAACTCGACGACTTCGCCAGGGACCTGGCCGCCACACTCAACGCCGCGCACGGCGCCGGTGTCGTCGACGCCACCGGCGCCGACGGCGGGGAGCTCGTGCACGGCGAGACCGCGGCGGCGTTCACCGTCGCGCTCACCGACCCCTCACACGTCGCCGCCGGTCAGGGCGGCGGCCCCCTCGACGGGCGCAACGCCGAGGCGCTGGCCGCCTTGCGCGACGGCGCGCTGCCCAGCCAGTGGCGCTCGAGCGTCGTCGAGCTCGGACGCGCCACCGCGGCCGCGACGCGCGAGGCCGACGCCAGCGAGGCGCTCTTCACGGCGGCGACGAGCGCCCGGCAGGGCGCTCACTCGGTGAGCCTCGACGAGGAGATGGTCTCGCTCGTGCAGTTCCAGCGGGCGCTCGAGGCCTCCTCACGGGTCATGACGACGATCGACGAGGCCATGGACGTGCTCATCAACCGCACCGGCCTCGTGGGCCGCTAACAGCGAGGAGCCCGCCGTGCGCATCACCAACGAGATGCTCGTCACCAACTCCGTACGGCGGCTGTCGACGCGCATGGCGGAGTACGAGCGCGCCCAGTCCAAGCTCGCCACCGGCAAGGAGATCCGCAAGCCCTCCGAGGACCCCTCGAAGGCCAACCGCGGGCTGTCACTGCGGGCGAGCCGTGAGGCGAGGGTGCAGGAGCAGCGCAACGCCGAGGACGCCAAGACCTGGCTCAACACCACCGACGGTGCGCTGCAAAGCGCGATGGACCGCCTCCAACGCGCCCGTCAACTCACGGTGCAGGGCGCCAACCCCGGCGCCCAGGGCGAGAAGGACGCCATCGCGCGGGAGATCGAGACGATCCGCTCCGAGCTCGTCGGGATCGCGAACACGAAGGTCCGTGGACAGCACGTCTTCGCCGGCTACACCGATGGCCCCGCCGTCGAGGCGACTGACGACGGCGACGGCAACTGGACCTTCACCACGAGGGGCGATGCCGAGCACGCGATCACACGACGCGTCGGCGACAGCGACAAGGTGCGGATCAACACCACCGCCGCCGAGGCCTTCGGCGACGCGGAGGACTCGGTCTTCTCCGTCCTCACCGGCCTCGAGGGCGCCTTGCGCGCAGGCGACACGAACGCGGTGTCCGCGACGCTGTCGGCACTCGACGCGTCGATGGAGCGCCTCGGCGGCGAGCTCGCGCGCATCGGCGCGAACACCAACTGGGTGGACTCCGCCCTGCAGCGCAGCGAGGACAGCCTCTTCGTCATCCAACAGGAACTCGCCGAAGTCGAGGACGCCGACTACGCCGAGGCCGTCATGGATCTGCAGATGCAGGACATGGCGCTGCAGGCCACCCTGCAGGCCCTCGGCCGCGCGCTGCCGCAGTCGTTGGCGGCGTTCCTGCGTTAGGTAGGCTGGCGGCAAGCGCCGGCCGCGTGCCCGCGAGCGAGCGAGGGGGACCGTGAACGGTACCGAGGTCAAGACCGCCACCGGACGGGTCCTGCGGTTCGACGAGGGCATCCCCGGGTTCCCCGAGGCGCGGGAGTTCGTGCTCCACGACCTCGACGAGGCGGGCACCTTCCAGGTGCTGCAGAGCGTCGAGAACCCCGAGATCGCACTCGTGGTCTGCTCACCCTGGCTGCTCGTGCCCGACTACGAGGCGGTGCTCAGCGAGGACGACGAGCGCGAGCTCGCGCTCACCGACCCCGACGATGCCGTGGTGTTCTGCGCGGTGACCCTCGACGAGGCCGCCCGCGCGTTCCACCTCAACCTCCTCGGCCCGTTCGTGGTCAACGCCCGGACGCAGCGCGGCCGCCAGGTCGTCCTCACCGAATCGGGGCATCCCGTGCGCCACACCGTGCACCTCGACGACGACACGACCGACTGATGCTCGTCCTCACCCGGCGCGCCGGTGAGTCGATCATGATCGGCAGCGAGATCGTCGTCACCGTCCTCGAGTCACGCGGCGACCAGGTGCGCGTGGGCATCGAGGCCCCACGGCGCGTGCAGATCCACCGTGCGGAGGTCTACCGCGAGATCGAGCGCGAGAACGCCGCGGCGATCGCGAGCGCCGACCGCGCCAGCGCCCTGCTCGGCCGACGCCAGCCCGACCTCACGCGCGGATCTCAGAGCCGCCCGTCGAAGAGCGCCGGTGAGGGGTCCGGCGGGGACGAGGCATAGCACCGATCCGGCTGGCGGTAGTCCGCCGGCATCTCGAGGCGCGCCAGCGCGGCGTGCACCTTGGCCTGGGACTCCCCGACGACCGCTTCGGTCGCCGCGCGCACGTCGGCGAGCTCGGCGGCCGCCGAGCGCAGCCGGTCACCGAGCTCGCGGACCTGCGGGCCTCGGCAATCGCGACACCCCTCCTCGAGCTCGCGCAACGTCGCCTCCGGCGGCAGGCCGAAGGCCTCCGCGCACTCCTCGAGGGCGACCGCGCGCACGAGGGAGGCGGCGGCGAGGTCGTCGCAGGCGTCCTCGAGCTCGGCACCGGCAGCTGGCACGTAGCGCTGCTCGCCAGCGCGCACGGCGAGGTAGAGGATGACGGCCCGGCGGCGCACCTCCTCGAGGGCATCGGCCTCAGCGGCGAGGGCGCTCACGAGGTCCGGGGCGGGGTGCACGGTCGCTCCTCCCTGGGCACGGTCTCCAGCGGTCTCGACCCGCCCGGAGGGGGGCCGGTCCCGATGGTCCTTGTCGGGATCTCACCGGCGCTTACCTCCCCCGCCTGTCGGCCGACGGTGCCGGCGATGAAGCGCACGACCGCACGAGCGCCCACCGCAGCGACCGCCAAGCCCGAGAAATAACTAGTTATTTGTAACTACATGGCTTTACGCGTTTGCGGCAGCGCCTCTCCCCCTGATCGGCATTCTTGACTGGTTCCTCTGTGTCAAATAGCGCTGAGGCCCTCAAGCCCTCGTGCGCGGGGACGAAGCACCTCCCACGACGTCTCTCCGAGGCCGTCCCCACACGAGCGGCACGAACGCCGGGCCGGCGGGCGGGACCGAGGGAGACGGGGCGCGAGACGAGGAGCGGGCGCGATGAGTCACCGCACAGACCACGCCACGGCCACCGCACACACCGAGCCAGCCTCCGCTGAGGCCAACGAGCTCGTCGAGTCGCACCTCTACCTCGTACAGCACGTCGTCAACCAGCTCGCTTCGCGCTACCCCCGCCACATCGACCGTGGGGAGCTCTGGAGCGCCGGTGCGAGCGGGCTCGTCGACGCCTCCCGCCGCTACGATCCCGATACTGGCGTGCCGTTCGCGCGCTACGCGACGATCCGCATCCGCGGAGCGATCATCGACTCGACGCGTACCCGCGACTGGGCGACCCGGAGCCTGCGCCGCGACATGCGCGAGATCGTCACCACCGAGGCCGCCTTCGAGCAGGAGCACGGTCGCTCCCCCAGCCCCGAGGAGCTCGCCACCGCGCTCGGCATCAGCGCCGCAGAGCTCGGTGCCCGTCGCGACGCCGCCGCCAACGCCAACCTCCTCCACCTCGACCAGCGCGTCGGTGGCGACGACGGCGAGGACGCGATCTCCTACGGCGACCTCATCCCCGAGAAGGACCAGCGCTCCCTGCCCGAGGACGCCCTCGAGCGGACCGAGCTGCTCGGCACCGTACGCATCGCCGTGCATCACCTGCCCGAGACCCAGCGTGAAGTCGTCGAGCGCTACTTCTTCGACGGCGAGTTGCTGCGCGACATCGCCGCCGACCTCGGCGTCACCGAGGCACGGGTCTCCCAGATCCGCAGCGAGGCCCTCCACGCCGTGCAGGCCTACTTCGCCTCCACGCACGACGGGGTGCCCGAGGTGCCCGCCTCCGCGCCGGGCATGCGCCGGCGCGCCGCCTACGTCGCCGAGGTCGCCGCAGCGAGCACCTGGCGCAGCCGCATCGAGCTGGGCGGTCGCAGCGTCAGCCTCGCCGAGGGCGCCTGAGCCGCGCGCCGCGGGCCTATAGCCCGCCCCGCCCCCGCCGACGGGACCATTGCAGACTGTTGCGCCCGCGCAGGAGGCCGACCCCGTGAGCACCGCCACCGCCCCCTCATCCGGCCCCGAGGCCGAGGCGGCTGGGCACCAGACCACCGAGGAGCGCGACGCCGGGCAGCCGCCCGCCGAGCCCGGGGGCCCCGAGCAGGCCGGGGAGGACACCAGCGGGCACGGTGGGGGCGCGGAGGCCCCTGGCGCTGAGGAGGTGCCCGAGGATTCCGACGTCCACGTCGACTCCGGCCAGCTCGGCGAGGGGCACCTGCCCTGGGAGGGCGCGCCGGCGAAGATCCTGCGCCTCGGCCTGTCGGAGACCGCGGTCGGCAGGCTCCACGAGTCGGGGCAGTACGAGCTCTACGACGACCTCGCCGCCGTCGGGGACTGCGACCTCGTCGCGATCTCCACGCGCCTGCCGCGCACCGAGCTGCGCAATCACCTCCGCGCTCTCGGCGCGGCCGCGCACGTGCCGATCGTCGTGGTCGTGCACACCGGTGGGGAGGGCGCTGCCGTCGAGGTCCTGCGCGCCGGCGCCATCGGCGTCGTCGCCGAGGGCAACGAAGGCGCGATCCGCTCCTACCTCGAGGGCCGCGCCTACGACCAGTCGATGGTCGAGACCTACGAGCGCCAGGCCGGCCCCTCGGGCTCCGGAGACCCTTCTCGCACCCGCGACAGGGTCACGAACCTGCCGACGGCCACCGCCTACAAGCAGCGCATCGAGCACCTCCTCCACGGCGGTGACGTCCCGCGCGTGGCCCGCGCCCGCGTCATCCACCTCGGCGAGGTCGGCGAGCGGGTCTCGGCAGAGGCCGCCGCGCTGCTGCGCCGACGGCTGTCGCTCAGCTTCCGCCAGCTCGTCCACCGCGAGGGCGCTGAGCTCTACGCCCTCGACGAGGACACCTTCGGCATCATCAGCGTCAACCTGTCCCCCCACCGCACCGAGCAGCTCGCACGTCAGATGATGCGGGTCACCGAGAGCTACGCGCCGCTGAGCAACCGGCTCCTCGCGCTCGCCGTCGGCCACGCCGGCCCTGAGGCTTCCACCGAGCTCGCCCCACTCGACGAGATCGCCAAGCGCGCGCTCGAGGTCGCGAGCGTCGAGAAGCGCAGCGCAGTGGTCTCCGCCGAACGGCTCGCCCTCGGCGTGTCGGCGACGACCGAGCTCGAGGCCGCCCAACGGGCCGTGGCCTTCGTCGAGGAGCACGACCCCTGCGGGCCCGGCCATGGCCATCGCGTCGCCGAGTGGGCCGCCGCGATCGGGGCCGAGCAGGGCTTCGAGGGGACGATGCGCTCCGAGCTCGCGCTCGCCGCGCTGCTGCACGACGCGGGCAAGGTCTCCCTCCCGCTCGACTGCCTCACCTCGCCTTCGGAGCTCAGCGACGAGCAGCGGACCCGCTACCGCAGCCACCCCGACCGAGGCGCTTCCTGGCTGCGCACCTCCGCCGGCGACGCGGTGGCTGCGGCGATCCGCAGCCATCAGGAGCGCTGGGACGGCTCGGGCTACCCCGACGGGCTCGTCGGCGAGGAGATCCCCACCGCCGCGCGGATCATCCGCTGTGCCGACACCCTCGACGCGCTCCTCGAGGGCGCGGACGGGGAGACCGACGGCGCCCTCGCCCTACCCGAGGCTCTCGAGGAGCTCGACCGCCGCGCCGGAAGTGAGCTCGATCCCGAGCTCGTGGCCGCCGCCCGCCGAGTGCTCAGCGAACTCGCCGCGCGCGAGGAGTAGCACCGCTGCGGCGGCTGCTCGCTCGGGACGGTCCGGCTTGGGCGCGGACGGACGCGGCGGTGGTGGCACCGCCACCCGCCCGCCCACTCTCGATCACCATCGGGGTGCGCAACTCGCCGTGCCCGCGCTGCGCGACGCGACCGGCCACCCGCAGGCCCCGGCGACCTCGTCGGTTCGCCCAGGCCGGTACGCCCCTGATCGGCGACCCCACGTGGCGCGCTTGCGCCTTCCGCCGACGGCCCGCAGAGAGCGTTCAGCCTTCGCCGTCGACGTCGTCGCCAGCGGCTGCGGCGTGCCAGACGGGCTCGTCCTCGCGCCTTCTGCCGGCGGTCGGCGGGGTGCCGCCGGAGGCTGTCGAGGCCTCGGCGGCACCGTCACCCGGCGGTTGGACGCTGAGCGCGAGCGCCTCGACGAACCAGCCCGCGACCCTCCCGAGCAGCATGACGAGCAGGAGCGTGATCGCCGCCCGCCAGGCGGCCTCGACGACGGTGAGCTGACCACTGGCCAGCAGCCACGCGGTCGGCGCGAGGGCAAGCAGCCCGATCGTGCCGGCGACGCGGCGGAGCGGCCCGGTCCTCATCGCCGCGGCAGGAGGTCGCGCACGGCGATGGCGACGTCGAGGGCGCCGGCCCGGCGCGGCGGCGCCTTCGAGCCGTCATAGCCCAGGACGAGGCCGTGCTCGGCGGCCAGGGACAAGGCGACCGGCAGGTCCTCGGGGCGGCTCCACGACACCGCGAGGGGATCCTCGTCGCAGAGCGCCTCCCAGCCGCGCCCGCCGACGACGAGGTGGATCCAACGCCGCCCGCGGTTCCACGCGATCCAGTCGCGGCGGCTGCCGCCGACCTCCGCCGCAATCGCCCCCTCGGGCGGCGCGGGACCCTTGTGGTTGACGACCGGCAGACCGAGACCGCCCGCGAGCGACCCCGCCCGCGGCCCGACGAGCAGCGCCTCCCCGGCGGGCAGCGGCCGGCACAGCGGCGCGACCGCGCTGCCGAGCGCGGCGAGGCAGCCGAGGTCGTCGTCGGGATCGCTGCCGGCAAGGGCGTCGGCGAGGAGGTCGGG
>SLNF01000126.1 GCA_007133145.1 Nitriliruptorales bacterium | reverse complement strand
GGGCACGACGAACATCCTCTGCGACGTCGCCCAGGCCGCGAGCGGCTCCGGACCCGAGCTCGCCGACGAGCTCGTGTTCGGCCCGCTCGGGCTGCGCTCGGCGGTGCTCGAGGCCGACGCCGACGGCGGACTCGTGTGCTCCTCGTTCCTCTACGCCACCGCGAGGGACTGGGCGCGGTTCGGGCAGTGGTTCCTCCAGGACGGCGTGTGGGACGGCGAGCGCCTGCTGCCCGAAGGCTGGGTCGAGGCGTCGACCACCCCCGTCGAGGTGCCCACCGAGCACCCCTACGGCTGGCGCTGGTGGCTCAACGAAGGCGCCGACGGCAAGCTGCGGATGCCCTCGGTCCCCGCCGACGCCTTCTGGGCGGCGGGCAACGAGGGTCAGCACCTCGTGGTCGTGCCCTCCGCCGACCTCGTGGTCGTGCGACTGGGGTTCAGCGGCGCGTTCGACGGGCTCGAATGGGGCCTCGAGCCGCTCGTCGCCGGGGCCGTGGAAGCGGTCGCGGGCAGCGGCGACGGCGAGGTGGTCACGGGCGGGGCCGGGTCCGGTGCAGGGGAGGCGTCGCCCTGACGATCCCGGGCGTGCTGCGCTCCCCACGAGTGCACGGGCCGAAGTCGTGCTGGGCAGGCCTGGCCTGAGAGGTGGCCGGGCGCGAGCCGGGCCACCCGGTCGATCGTGGCCACGGCGTGGGCCACCGCGGAGGAGGCCTCGCCGGAGGCGGGCGGCGAGGAGGCCGCCCCCTCCCCCCGTGGTCTGGGACCCACCGGCGCCTGCCGACCCCCAAGAGGCGGAGCAGCCGAGCGCGCCGGCGGTCGCCTGCGACGCCGGGCCGGGCCCCGCGCCCAGCCGAGTCGCCTGGGAGCGACCGACGGGGGTCGGTCGCCTCGCCGGGAGGGGACCACCGCCTCGGTTCGGGCAACCCTCGGCGGGCGAGGCTTCGGATCAGCGCGCGGAGGTGGCGGAGGCGGTCGTGGGCTACGACGTCGCGATCATCGGTGGAGGGGTGGTCGGCGCCGCGTTCGCGCGGGCGCTGTCGCGGTACCGGGTCGACGCGGTGCTGCTGGAGCGCGAGGCCGAGGTCGGGTTCGGCACGAGCAAGGCCAACTCGGGGATCATCCACGCGGGCTGGCATGCGCCCGTGGGCTCGGTGCGCGGCCCGCTGGAGTGGGACGGCAACCAGTTGTGGGGGCCGCTGCAGGCCGAGTTGGGGTTCGGCTTCCGGCGGGTGGGCGAGCTCATCGTCGGCTTCGACGAGGAGCACCTCGCGACGCTGCGCGGGCTGCTGCGTCAGGGCGAGGAGCGCGGCGTGACCGGGCTTGAGATGTGGGACGGCGACCGTGTCCGCCGGGAGGAGCCCAACCTCAGCGACGACATCGTGGGGGCGCTGTGGGCGCCGACCGCGGGGGTGGTCAACCCCTACGAGGCGGCGCTGCTGCTGGCGGAGAGCGCCGCGCGCAACGGTGTGACAATCCGCACCGGCCGGCGTGTCACGGCGTTGGAGCCCAGCGCTGAGGGCTGGACGCTTGAGACCTCCGACGGCACCTTCCGGGCGCGTTTCGTCGTCAATGCCGCGGGGCGCTTCGCCGACGAGGTCGCCGCCATGGCCGGGGTGGGCGAGTTCACCATCACCCCGCGCAAGGGGGAGGAGTACCTGCTCGACAAGCGCCTCGCCGGGATCGTCGGGCGGATCGTGGCTCCCTGCCCGACGCAGAAGACCAAGGGGGTGCTCGTCATCCCCACCGTCGACGGCGCGACGATGGTCGGCCCCACCGCCGACGACGTCGACGACAAGGAGGACCTCGCCACCTCCGCTGAGGGGATGTGGCGGGTGTTCGAGGGCGCCCGGCGGATCGTGCCCGGCCTCAGCACCCGCGACGTCATCGCCTCGTTCTCGGGGCTGCGCCCCGTGGCCGACACCAACGACTTCATCATCGGCCCCACCGCGGCGCCGGGGTTCATCAACGCCGCGGGGATCCAGTCGCCGGGGCTGACCTCCTCGCCGGCAATCGCCGAGCTCCTCCTCGGCCACCTCGCCGAGGCGGGCCTGGAGCTCACCCCCCGCGAGGACTTCGTGCCGACCCTGCCCCACCCCGTGCACGTGGCGGGCCTGACCCGGGCCGAGCACGCGCGCCTCGCCGCCGAGGACCCGGCGTTCGCGCGGTTGGTGTGCCGCTGCGAGGTCGTGACCGAAGGCGAGGTCGTCGACGCGATCCGGCGCGGCGCCTGGACCCTCGACGGCGTGAAGTTCCGCACCCGCGCGGGGATGGGCCGCTGTCAGGGCGGCTTCTGCACCTGGCGGGTGATGCGTCTGCTCGCCAGCGAGCGCGGGGTCGCCCTCGAGGAGGTCACCAAGCGCGGAGGCGACAGCTGGCTCGTGTACCCGCGCGACGACGGGGGCGGCGACCGCGCGTCGGGAGGGTCACCGGCGGCGTCGGCGCCCCGCTGACGATCCGGGCCACGGCGGCCGACATCCCGTCCCGATCGAGGCTCAGCGAACCCTCAGCGATCGCCGTCCGCCAGCTCGGGGGGCCTCGACGCAGTGGTCCCGAAAGCGGTGGCGGATGCGCCCCAGCGAGTGGGCTGTGGCGGACCTCGCCCCTACCAGCTGGAACGGCCCGCGCACGTGGCGTCGGTCACGGATCGTGCGGGCACCTGGCTCCTGCCCCCCTGCCGTTGGAGGCGGCCGTCGGGGTGTGGACTCGGCGCGGCCTCGGTGACCACGAGGCCGGCCGCAACCGGTCACCGCGTCGCGCTCGGCCCTTGTCACCCCCAGGACGCGGTGGTATCATCCAGAAAACGATTTCTGCATAGGCGGATCAGGCATCTCCGCTGGTTTGGGAGCACCGGGCCGCCATGGACAGCCGGGACCACCGGGTGGAGAGGTGTCCGCGCGGAGGAGTGCAGGGTGAAACCTCGGTTGCAGGATGTCGCGGAGCGGTCGGGCGTGTCCGTTGCGACGGTATCCCGCGTCCTCAACGACACCCAGCATGTCGACGTCGCTCTCGCGCGCCGGGTGCGGGTCGCGGCCGAGCAGCTCGGGTATCGCGCGAACCTCCTCGCCCGCGGTCTGCGCCGTCAGCGCAGCGACATCGTGGGGCTCGTCGTCCCCCAGGCCGGCAATCCCTTCTTCGCGGCGCTCATGCAGGCGGCGTCGCGGCATCTGCAGACCCACGACCGCACCGTGCTCGTCGCCGACGCCGAGGACGACACGGCACTCGAGGCGCGGGTGATGACCCGCCTCGCCGACTACGGCATCGACGGGATGCTCCTCGCGCCGGTGAGCGAGCGTGACAGCGGCGCGGCAGCGTCCGTGGTGGGCGAGCGCGTGCCGGTCGTGTTCCTCGACCGCGCGGCGCACGGCGTCGACGCCGACGTCGTCCGCATCGACCAGCGCGCAGGTATCGACCTCGTCCTCGACCACCTCGCCGATGAGCTCGGCCCCGCGCCGCAGACCCGGTTCGTGAGCGCCTCACCCCTCGACTCGGTCGCCCGCGCCCGCGATGAGGCCTACCGCAGGGCGACCCGCGACGGTCGGGTGCGTGATGAGCAGCCGGCCATGCTCGGCGCCTTCACCGTCGACTGGGGACGTGAGGCCGCCGCGCAGCTCCTCGCCCACGGCCCGCTGCCGCACGCCGTCGTCTGCGGCAACGACCTCATCGCGCTCGGCGTCGTCGCCACGCTCACCGACCGGGGCGTGTCGGTCCCGCACGACGTCGCGGTCACCGGGTTCGACGATGTCGGCTTCGCGCAGCTGTCGTCCCCGACGCTCACGACCGTCCGCCAACCGCTCGACGAGCTCGCCGAGCGGGCGTCGGCCCTGCTCGAGGCCCGCATCGTCGGTGAGCCGGGCCCGACCCGCGAGGAGGTCCTGCCCCCGACCCTCATCGCCCGGGACTCGACACGCAGGAGGCGGCGATGACCGCTCTGCTCGAAGCCCGCGGGCTCACGAAGGACTTCCCCGGCATCCGCGCGCTCGACGAGGTCGACCTCACCGTGCGCCGTGGGGAGGTCATCGCCCTGCTCGGCGAGAACGGCGCCGGCAAGTCCACCCTCGTCAAGCTCCTCTCGGGCGTGCACCAGCCCGACGCGGGCGAGCTGCGCCTGCGGGGCGAGCCGTACACCCCGCAGCGTCCCGCCGATGCGATCGACGCCGGCATCGGGATGGTCCACCAGGAGACCAACCTCCTGCTCGGCCTCTCGGTCGCCGAGAACATCTTCCTCGGCCGCCTCCCGCTCGCACGCGGCATGGTCGACTACCCCGCGCTGCGGCGGGCCGCGCACGAGCAGCTCACCCGCGTCGGCCTCGGCGACCTCGACCCCGACACCCCCGTGGGCAAGCTCTCGGTCGCGGTGCGCCAGAAGGCGGAGATCGCCAAGGCGCTCTCCCTCGACGCGGCGCTGCTCATCCTCGACGAGCCGACCGCGAGCCTGTCACAGCAGGACGCCGAGGTGCTCTTCACGCTCATCGACGAGCTCGCCGCCGAGGGCGTCGCGTTCGTCTACATCTCCCACCGCCTCGAGGAGGTTCCCCGGGTAGGCGACTCCGTCGTCGTGCTGCGCGACGGACGACGGGTCGTCATGTGGGACCACGGCGACGTCGCCTCCGAGGAGATCGTCCGTGCGATGGTGGGGCGGGAGGTCACCCGCAAGTACCCCGAGCCGCCCGCGACCGTGGGCGCCGAGGTGCTCCGCGTGGAGGGGCTCACGCGCGCCGGGGCGTTCGAGGACGTGTCGTTCACCGTGCACGCGGGTGAGATCGTCGGGATCGCCGGGCTCGTGGGGGCGGGCCGCACCGAGGTAGCCCGGGTCATCGCCGGCGCCGACCGGGCCGACCGCGGCACGTTCTCCCTCGACGGGCGTCGCATCCGGGTCCGCAGCCCCGAGCAGGCGATCGGCCACGGCATCGTGCTCGTACCCGAGGACCGCAAGGACCAGGGGCTCGTGCTCGATCTGCTCGTGCGCGACAACGTGACGCTGCCCTCGCTCGAGCAGGAGACGCGCGCGGGTGTCGTCCGCCCCGCTGCGCTCTCGAGACTCTCCGCACTGCTCGCCGGTGAGGTCGACCTGCGCGGGCGCCCGGAGCAATCGGCCCGCACCCTCTCGGGCGGCAACCAGCAGAAGGTGGTCGTCGCCAAGTGGCTTCCGCGCGGACCCCGGATCGTCATCTTCGACGAACCCACCCGGGGCGTGGATGTCGGCGCGAAGCAGGCGATCTACCAGATCATCCACCGGCTGTGCGCCCAGGGGGTGGGGATCATCGTGATCTCCTCGGAGCTGCCCGAGGTGCTCGGCATCGCCCACCGGGTCGTCGTGCTCGCGAAGGGCCGTCGCACCGGAGAGGTGCCGCGGGCGGAGGCCGATGAGCAGACCGTCATGCGACTCGCCGTGAAGGGGTAGCCATGACCGAGGAAGGACCTGACCCACGCAACCCCTCCGAGGAGGGCTCCGCCGTGGACGAGGCCCACGGCGGGCAAGGCGAGGTTGGCGCACGCGACGCGACCCCAGGACAGGATTCGCCCGCCGAGGTCGACGCGAAGACCGCCGACGTCGACGACACCGCGCGCGGGGACCGATGGCTGCGCCGGCTCACCGCCCGGCTGCCCAGCTCCGGTGGACCGCTCATCGGTCTCCTGCTGCTCGTCGCCGTCCTCTCGGTGCTCTCTCCGGCGTTCCTGTCAGTGAACAACCTCTTCAACGTGCTCCAGCAGATCTCCGTGCTCGCCACGCTCGCGATCGGCGGCACGCTCGTCATCATCTCCCGCGGCATCGACCTCTCGGTCGGCTCGGTGCTTGCCCTCGGCGGGGCGGTGGCGGGGTGGACGTTCGCCGAGGCCGGGCTGCCGATGGGCGTGGCGATCGTCGCTGGGATCGCGGTCGGCGCGGCCGCCGGTGGCGTGAACGGCCTGCTCATCACCTACGGCCGACTCCCCCCGTTCATCGCGACGCTCGCGATGCTGTCGATGGCCCGCGGCGCCGCGCTCGTCATCACCGAAGGTCAGCCGATCTCGGGCTACCCCGACTGGTTCCGGCTCATCGCCACCTACGACCTGTTCGGGGTCATCCCCTTCTCGGTGCTGCTCGTCGCGTTGCTCTACGTCCTTGCCTGGCTGTTCCTGCGCTACCGTCCGACCGGCCGCGCCCTCTACGCGATCGGCGGCAATGAAGAGGTCGCGCGGCTGTCGGGCATCAACGTGCGCCGCGCGAAGCTCAAGGTCTACACGGTCTCGGGCGCGCTCGCGGCCCTCGGAGGGCTGCTGCTGACCGCCCGCCTCAACTCCGCGCAGCCCAACGCGGGGTTCACCCTCGAGCTCGACGTGATCGCCGCGGTCGTGATCGGCGGGGCGAGCCTCACCGGTGGCAGCGGGACGGTGACGGGCACGCTCGTGGGCGCGCTCATCATCGGCGTGATCCGCAACGGGCTCAATCTCCTCGGGGTGTCCTCGTTCTGGCAGTCCATCGTGATCGGTGCGGTGATCGCCGGTGCGGTGATGACCGACACCCTGCGCAACCGGGAGGACTGAGCAGGTGCGATCACGGCTGTGTTCCCGCTGTAGGACCCAGGCGGTCGTGGGCGCCCTCGTCGGCGACCGCCGCGACCGTCCCCCTCACCCGTCCGACCCGCGCGGTCGGGTCTCCCGATCCGGCAGAAGCCGGACCCAGCGAAAGGAAGCACCATGAGCCGAACCACTTCGTTGCGGTGGCTACTCGCGCTGATCGCCGCCCTCGCCCTGTCCGTCGCCGCGTGCGCCGAGGACGCGGCCGACGAGCCCGAGGACGACGTCGACGACGTCGACGACGTCGAGGACGTCGAGGACGAGGAGGAGCCCGACGAGGACGTCGCCGTTGACGACGACATCGTCGTCGGCATGTCGATCTCGACGCTGGCCAACCCCTTCTTCGTGACGCTCGCCGACGGCGCGGAGGACGCCGCCGCCGCCAGCGGGGTCACCGTCATCGTGAGCGACGCGCAGGACGACGCCCAGACCGAAGCCGACAACCTGCAGGACTTCGTCACTCAGGAGGTCGACGTCATCGTCATCAACCCCGTCGACAGCGACGCGGCCGTCGCCGCGGTCGAGAACGCGAACGCCGCGGGGATCCCCGTGGTCACCGTCGACCGTGGCGTGGAAGGCGGCGAGGTCGTCACCCACATCGCGTCCGACAACGTGCTCGGCGGGCAGCTCGCTGGTGAGTTCCTCTTCTCCGAGCTCGGCGACGAGGGCGAGGTCGCCCAGTTGGAGGGTGTCCCCGGCACCTCGGCGGCACGCGACCGTGGGGAGGGCTTCGAGCTCGCCCTCGACGACGCCGATGCGATCGAGCTGGCGACGAGCGTCACTGCGAACTTCAGCCGCGACGAGGGCTTCAGCGTCGCCCAGGACGTCCTGCAGGCCAACCCCGACGTCGCCGGGATGTTCGCGCAGAACGACGAGATGGCGCTCGGAGCGGTCGAGGCCGCCGAGGCCGCCGGGGTCCTCGAGGACCTCGTCATCGTCGGGTTCGACGCGACCGACGACGCACTCGTCGCGATCGACGAAGGCCGTATGGCCGGGACGATCGCGCAGCTGCCGTTCCTCATGGGGCAGCTCGGCGTGGAGTCCGCCGCTGCCGTTGCTGCCGGTGAGGACGTCGAGGCCGAGATCCCCGTCGAGGTGGAGCTCGTCACCGCCGACAACGTCGGCGAGTTCCTCGACTAGGGCGCCGGCGTGGCCCACCAAGCCGCACCCGACGACCGTGACGCGCCCTTCGGGGCGGTCGCGGTCGTCGGCAGTGCCAACCTCGACATCGTCGTCGGCGTCCCGCGTCACCCCCGTCTGGGGGAGACGGTGATCGGCGGCGACCACGCCCAGGTGCCCGGCGGTAAGGGCGCGAACCAGGCGGTCGCCGCCGCCCGACTCGGCGCGCCGACGGCGTTCGTCGGCCGGGTCGGCACCGACGACCCCGGGCAGGCGCTCACCCGGGCGCTCACCGCCGACGGCGTCGACGTGACCGCGCTCGGTGCCGACCCGGACGCACCGAGCGGCATCGCCCTCATCGTCGTCGCTGAGGACGGCGAGAACACGATCGTGGTGAGCCCCGGGGCCAACAGTCGCCTCGAGCCCCGCCACGTCGAAGCCGCCGGGGTGGTACTCGCCGAGGCCACCGCGCTCCTCGTCCAACTCGAGGTCCCCCTCGACACCGTCGCCGCGGCGGTCGCGGCCGCGCGGGGAACCGTCGTCCTCAACCCTGCCCCGGCGGCCGACCTTCCCGCCGAGGTGCTTGCCCGCACCGACGTGCTTGTCCCCAACCGCAGCGAGCTCGCCCTGCTCGCGGGAGTCGAGCAGGAACCGACCGCGACCGAGGAGGTCGTCGCGCTCGCCCGCCGAATCGAAGGGCCCCGAGCGATCGTCGTGACCCTCGGTGCCGATGGCAGCCTCGTCGTCGAGGGCGAGACGGTCACGCCCATCCCGGCCAGGAGCGTCGACGCCGTCGACGCGACGGCTGCCGGGGATGCGTTCTGCGCGGCGCTCACCGTCAGGCTCGTGGCGGGCGCCTCGCTCACCGACGCGGCGGCCTACGCCAACACCGCCGCCGCACTCGCCACGACGCGGCACGGCGCCCAGCCGTCGCTGCCCACGCGCGACGAGGTCGTCGCCGCGCTCGTTCACCTCGAGGAGACGTGATGAAGGACCACGGTGTCCTGCACCCCCAACTCGCTCGGGTGCTCGCCGAGACCGGGCACACCGATCTCGTCGGGCTCTGCGATGCGGGGCTGCCGGTACCAGCGGGCGTGGAACGCGTCGACCTCGCGTTCGCGCCCGGCGAGCCGGCGCTGCTCGACGTGCTCGACGCGGTGCTCGAGGAGTTGCGCGTCGAGGGGTACGTGCTGGCGTCGGAGACCGCCGAGCAGGCGCCGTGGCTCGTCACTGCCCTGGCCGAGCGGCTGCCTGAGGCAGCCGTGACGTGGGTCGACCATGCCGGCCTCAAGATGCGCTCCGCCGGTGCGCGCGCGATCGTGCGCACCGGCGAGGTGCGGCCGTTCGCCAACGTGCTGCTCGTCAGCGGCGTCGACTTCGACGCGCTGGCGGGTGAGCCCCTGCGCCGACGGTCGAGGTCGGCGGGGCGGTAGGGGTCGCGCGGCGGCGGATTCGCGACGCCGCGAGGCGTGGCCGCGGTCGGGGCGGCCTGAGCTTCGATCCACCCCGCGGCGGACGCGGAGCGCTCGAGGGACCGACCCGAGCGCGCTGCCCGGCCCGTGATGATGTCGTTCCCGCCCAGCGGGGCGTCGAGTGGTGACCACCGGCCCGCAGGCGTCGGGCATCGCCGCTGCTGGACCGGTCCACGGCGGGTTCGACGACGGGCAGGCAATGGTCGCAGCGGACCTGGTGCTCCCGATCCGGCGCAACCTGCGCCGGCCCCCAGCCCTCTGGCCGGTTAACCAGTATGAGGTTGGAGTGGCGCACCCTGCGCCAGTGCGCGCGCGGGTGGTGCAGGTGGGCGGCGAGCTCGTCGAAGCCGTCGGTGACACACGAGACCGCGCCGGGGTAGGCCTTGCCCCAGGTGGCCGCGAACTGCCGCGCGCGACGGTGGGCCCTGGCAACCGCCGGGTCACCCGGCTCGATGTCGTCGCCGATGTCGAAGATCTCCCAGAAGTCGCCGCGGACCGCGTCCTGGTCGACCTCGGAGACCTTGGCGACGGTGTTCCTTGCGCGGACGAGGCAGCGTTGCCGGCGCGCGGCGGGGAAGACCTGGTCG
>SLNF01000002.1 GCA_007133145.1 Nitriliruptorales bacterium | reverse complement strand
CGCCCTCGTCGGCGACGCCGTCGCCACGCTCACCACCCAGGCGAGCTACGGCACCGCGCCGGTCTCCGACCAGCTCCTCGGCGCCGCCCAGTTGCGTGCCGTGGAGACCGGGCGCGCCCAGATCGTCGCGGCGACGACCGGGCGCTCGTCGCTCATCCAGCCCGACGGCGTCCCGGAGGGCACCACCGCCCTCTTCGCCGCCGACCACCTCGAGGGCACCGTCGAGCTGCGCGAGGGCCGGACGCCGTACCTGTGGTGGGGGGACCTGGGGGCGGTCCTCCTCGGTGCCGGTGCCTTCGGCGGCGCCGCGCTCGCCCGCCGGCGCCTGCCCAACGACGTGCCCCCCGCCGGCGGCTGAGCGCGCGTGGCGTCGTGCGGGGAGGGCGGCTACGCTGCGCCCCGCCAGCGCTCCCGTCATCCAGCGGCCCAGGATCCCGGCCTTTCAAGCCGGCAACGCGGGTTCGAATCCCGTCGGGAGCACCACCCCGGCCGGGCCTGCCCCGCTGGCGATCCGCGGCGCCGCCACCTGCGCCCGGCGCGTTGCGGGTAGCGCCGACGGAGCCGCGGAAGGCCCGGGGCTACACTCGCCGACGCACCCGGGGTCGTCATGGGAGGGCACGTGGCCACGAAGAACCCGCAGACCTATCAGGTCGAGGTCGACCGGCAGAAGGCCGCGCAGGCCGCCGGCACCTACGAGCTCGCCGACCTCCCCGGCGACCTCGCCTCCCCGGTGGCAGCCGCGCGCGTCGGCAAGTCCGCAAAGCAGGACAAGGTCCTCGCCGGGGGTCGGGCGCTGTCGTCGGTGACGAAGCTCAGTCCCGGTGCGGCACTCGCCATCTACGGCCGCCCGGAGTCGCGCTGGGCCAACGCCTACTGGCGGCGCACCGGTGGGACCGCGACCATGACCGAGCTCCTGTCCTACGCCCGGCAGCTCATCGGCATGACACCCTCGGGTGGGCTCGTCGTATGCCTCTGTGGCCACGCCGGTCAGGGCCCCTGTATCCCGCTGTGGGCCCCCCGCGACAGCGTGAGCCTCACCGTGCAGCCCAACGACCTCGTCCTGCGCTTCGAGGACGTCGTCGAGGAACCGTGAGCCGCGACCCCGCGGCGCTGCGCGAGACCGCGCTCGCGCTCGCCGAGGTCGCCGACGGCCTCGCGCTCGCGCGCTTCGGCGGGCCGGTGCCGGCCACGATGAAGCACGACGGCTCGCCGGTGACCGCGGCGGACCGGGAGATCGAGGCCGCGCTCCGCGCCGAGCTCGCGCGCGCCCACCCCAGCCACGCGATCCTCGGCGAGGAGGAGGGCGGTGCGCTCGACGCCGACGTGCCGACGTGGGTCATCGACCCGATCGACGCGACGAAGAACTACCTGCGTGGCGTGCCGGTCTTCGCCACCCTCATCGCCGTCGTCGTCGACGGCCGCGCGGTCGTCGGCGTCGCGAGCGCCCCGGCGCTCGGGGAGCGCTGGGATGCCGCCGAGGGCCTCGGCACCCGTCGCAACGGCACGACGGTGGGGGTGAGCGCGATCGCCGACCTCGCCGAGGCCCACCTCTGCCACGGTGGGCTCACGTGGTTCCGCGACGACCCCGGCGCCTGGGAGCGCCTCGGGGGCCTCGTCGACGTCGCCTGGCGCACCCGCGGCTTCGGCGACTTCTGGATGCACCTCCTCGTCGCCGGTGGGATGGCCGAGGCCGCCTTCGAGCGCGACCTCTCGATCTGGGACCTCGCCGCGCTCCTGCCGATCGTCACCGAGGCCGGCGGCCGCGTCTCGACCTTCGACGGCGGTGACCCGCTCGCCGGCGACGGCAGCCTCCTGTCCTCCAACGGCAGGCTCCACGAGACCGTCCGACGCGCGCTCGTGGCCTGAGCCGCGTCGGACACGAAGAGGCAGGGGCACCCGGTGGTGGAGGAGTGGACCGAGCTCGCCGACCGGGTCTACGTGCGGGCCCACGCCGCCCAGCGCCTCAACGTCGGGCTCGTCGTCGGCGCCCAGCGCTGTGCGGTCCTCGACACGCGCTCGAGCCACGGCCAGGGCCGGGACCTCGCGCGTGCGGTGCGTGCGGTCACCTCCAGGCCGTGGGTGCTCGTCAACACCCACGCGCACTGGGACCACTGCTTCGGCAACGCGGTCTTCGCGGGCGCGCCGATCTGGGGGCACCCCGCCTGCGCCCACCGGCTCGCCGTCGGCGGCGAAGCCGAGCGCCGCAACGCTCGGGCCGACGCCCTCGCTGAGGGGGACACGCGCCTCGTCGCCGAGATCGACGAGGTCGTCATCACCCCGCCCCGGCATCTCGTCGCCGCCGAAGCCGCGATCGACCTCGGCGGTCGGTGCCTGCGGCTGGCCCACCTCGGGCGCGGCCACACCGACGGTGACCTCGTCGCCGAGATCGAGGGTGTCGTCTTCACCGGCGACCTCCTCGAGGAGGGCGCGCCGCCGGACTTCGGCGACGCCTTCCCCCTCGACTGGCCGGCGACCCTCGAGGCCCTCCTGCCCCACCTCGGTGCGGTCGTCGTGCCTGGCCACGGTGCGCTGCTGAGCCGCGACGACGCCGAGGAGCAGGCGGCGCTGCACACCGAGATCGCCCGCGTGGCGCGCGAGGCCCACGCCGCCGCCGCGACGGTCGGCCGGGTGGTCGCCGCGCTGCCGCTCCCCCGGGAGGTCGCCGAGGTCGCCCTGCGCCGCGCCTGGCGTCAGCTCGATGTCGAGGGCGCCGGCTAGGGGAGGAGGACGACCTTGCCGACGAGCTCACCGTCGAGGAGCTCGCGGTAGGCCCGCACCCCCTCGGCGAGCGGGTGGGTCGCGGCCACGCGCGGACGGAGGCCGGTCGTCTCGAGCAGGCGCAGCAGGGCGGCGAGCTCGCCCCGGGTGCCCATCGACGAGCCGAGGATCCGCAGCTGCTTGGCGAAGACGCGGTGTAGCTCAGCGGGCGGGTGCGGTCCGGTCGTCGCCCCGGCGACGACGAGGGTGCCGCCGGGAGCGAGGGCGCGCAGCGAGTGACCGAACGTCGCCTCGCCGACGGTGTCGATCGCCGCGTCGACCGGTGTGGGCAGCCGCTCACCGGGCGGCAGGGCTGCGGACGCGCCGAGCTCGCGCGCGGCGGCGCGCTTGTGCTCGGCCCGGCTCGTGGCGTAGGTGCGGCAGCCCGCCGCGGTGGCGAGGGCGATCGCTGCGGTCGCCACGCCACCGCCGGCGCCCTGGACGAGCACGCGGTCGCCGGGACGCACCCGCGCCTTGGTGAAGAGCATGCGGTAGGCCGTGAGCCAGGCGGTCGGCAGGCACGCCGCCTCGACGAACGACAGCGAGGCGGGCTTGTCGAGGAGGTTGTCGCTCGGCACGGCGACGCGCTCGGCATGGGTGCCGTCGTAGACCTCCGAGAGGATCGACAGGCGGCCGAAGACCTCGGTCTCGTCGGCGACGCCGACGCCGGGGTTGGGTACGACCGCGTGGCACAGCACCTCCCGGCCGTCGGCGGTGAGGCCCGCGGCGTCGGAGCCGAGCGTCACCGGCAGGCGCTCGGGCGGCACGGCGACGCCGCGCAGGGTGGAGAGGTCGTGGTGGTTGACCGCCGCGGCGCGGACCTCGACGACCTCCCATCCCTCCGGCACGGTCGGCTCGGCGACCGCGGATGGGGCGAGGCCGGAGAGCGGGTCGGCGGGGTCGGCCGCGACGGCGCGCAGGGCGAGCATGGCCGGCACGCTAGCAACGGACGCTACCCTGCGCCCAGACCGCCGCCGCGACGGCGCCCCCCCCACCCTGTGAGGAGGTCGAGGCCATGAGCCCGACGCCAGGCGCGCCGTCGCGCTCGCGCGCGCTGCCGCCGCTCCTGGCCGCGACCGCGGTCGTCGTCGTGCTGCTGCTGCGGGCGATGAGCGCGGCGCACGGCGCGCTGCTGCTCTACATCCCCGTCGCGGCGCTCGCCGGCGTCGTCCTCGCCCTCGCGTCCGGCTCGGCGGCGGTCCCCCGGCGCGCCCCCGGCAAGGCGCTCGCCATCGGCCTCGTGCTCGCCGTCGTCGGCCTCGCGACCCTCGGTGCCGACGCCGCCGGCGGGTGGGCCTTCCCGCTGTGGCTCCTGCTCGCCGGCGGTGGCGTGGGGGTGATGACCCTGGCCGCACGCGCGCTGCTGCGGCCGGCAGGCAGCGCCGGGACCGACGAGCGCGAGTCCCCGCAGGCGTGAGCGCGCCCGGACCCTGCGTTCAGCGTCGCCCCCACGCCTCGAGATCGGCCTCGCACTCCTCGACGAAGGCCTGCGCCCGCGCGACGCGCTCGTCGATGCGCCGACGTTCCTCCTCGATGACGCCACGGCGGCGACCGAGCGCCTCGATGAGCGGCTTGACGGTGGCCTGGGTGGGGCGCTGCAACCGGCGTGGCACGGCCCCGGCGCGTGCGGAGGTCTCGGCGGCGAAGGCCTCGAGCCGGTGGGACTCCTCGGCGAGGAACTCGCGGTAGGCGAGCAGGTCGGCGTGCTCCTCCCGGGCCCGCAGCAGGGTGTAGTAGAGGGCGTCGCGGTCGCGCTCGGAGGTCATCGCGGCGATCCCTGGCGGGCGAGCGCGCCGAGGAGGTAGGCGTGCGCGAGGCAGGCGCGGTGCCAGTCGGCGAGCCCCAGCGATTCGTCGATGCCGTGGGCGCGGGCGTCGGGGTCGGCCACGGCGGTGAGCAGCGCCGGCGCCGGCGCGTCGTCATCGCCGAGCGCGCGGGTGATCGCGTCGACGAACGGGATGCTGCCGCCGACACCGGCGAGCGCCGCGGGCGTGCCGTAGGCGGCCTCGAGGGCCGCCCGGGCTGCGCGCACGCTCCCATGGCTGGGGTCGGCGAGGAAGCCGGGGCTGGCCACCCCCGGGGTGACCTGGACCTCGAGGCCGAAGGGCGCGGCGGCCTCGAGGTGGCCGCAGAGGCGGTCGAGGGCGCGCTCGTGGTCCTGCCCGGGCGCGAGGCGCACGCTGATCCTGGCACTGGCCTCGGGCTGCAGGGTGTTCGAGGAGCCCGCCCGCGCCGGGGCGTCGATGCCGATGACCGCGAGGGAGGGGCGGTGCCAGAGCTTCTCGAGCAGGGGCCGCGCGGGGTCGCCGGCGAAGGGCACCCCCTCGAGGAGCCCCGCGTCGGCGCGCAGCCGGGTCGGGGTGATGTCGAGGTCGGCGAGGCGCGCGCGCTCCTCGCCGTCGAGGCTGCGCACGTCGTCGCAGAAGCCGGCGATCGCCACTTCGCCCCGGTCGTCGGTGAGCGAGGCGAGGAGCTTGGCGAGTCCGCCGACGGGGTCGGGGACGATCCCGCCGTACATCCCGGAGTGCAGCGGGTGGGAGGCCGCGCGCAGGGTGACGTCGGCGTCGACGAGCCCGCGCAGCGAGGTCGTCACCGCGGGCGCCCCCTCGGCGAGGTTCACCGCGTCGCAGAGCACGACGACGTCGGCAGCGAGGAGGTCGGCGTACTCGGCGAGGAAGGCCTCGAGGTGGGTGCTGCCGATCTCCTCCTCGCCCTCGATGAAGACCTTGACCCCGACGGGGGGCTGCCCCCGGGCGACGAGCCAGGCGTCGACAGCGGCGAGCACCGCGAGGATGCCCCCCTTGTCGTCGGCGCTGCCGCGTGCGTAGAGGCGGCCGTCGCGCTCGGTGGGGGAGAAGGGCGGGCTCGTCCAGGCTTCGTCGGGCCCGGGAGGCTGGACGTCGTGGTGGGCGTAGAGCAGGACCGTCGGGCTGCCCTCCGGGGCGTCGAGCCGCTCGCCGTAGACGGCCGGGTGCGCGTCGTCGACCTCGAGCAGGCGCACCCCCTCGAGGCGCCGCACGCGCATGAGATCGGCGACGGCCTCGGCGCTGCGGCGCACCTCATCGGGGTCGAAGCCCTGCGCGCTCACGCCCGGCACCTCGATGAGGGCATCGAGGTCGACACGGTGGGTGCCCATGCGGTTGGTGAGCGCCTCGGCGACGTCGTGGAGGTCGTCGGCGAGCTCGTCGGGGGTCATGGGGCCTCCTCGGCTCGGGCCGCGGCTCGGGACCGCGACCGCCGATCGTAGCGAGGACGGCTCGGCCCGCGAGCGGGATGACCCGTAAAGGGGGCCGTCGCGCGTCGGCTCGGGGCCTCGCCCGGGAGGGGCAGGTTGACATTGACGTCAGTGTCACTACCGTGGCACCGCACGAAGGTCGCCGTCGGCGCCGGCCCTCCCGCGCGAGGACGGCCCGGCGACGCGGGCCGCGCGGCGCGGGCGATCGCACCGCCGCGCATACGCTTGCGCGACACCGGCCCTCACGCTGCGGCCCGCCGCGCGTGCCCACGACGGGGGATGAGGAGGACAGGACCTGATGACGAGCGTGCTCAAGGCCCTCGGCGTGGCCGTGCCCTCGCGGGTGGTCACCAACCATGACCTCGCCGAGACCCTCGACACCTCCGACGAGTGGGTGCGCACCCGCACCGGCATCGTCGAGCGGCGCATCGCCGAGCCCGGCGTGGCCACCGCCGACCTCGCCGTCGAGGCCGGCGCCGAGGCGCTCAAGCGCGCCGAGGTCGACGTCGACGCCGTCATCCTCGCGACCTGCACCGCCGACCGCACGATCCCCGGCGTCGGCCCTGAGGTCGCCTCTCGGCTCGGGCTCGGCCCCGTCCCCGCCCTCGACGTCAACGCCGCGTGCGCCGGCTTCGTCTACGCCCTCTCGGTCGCCTCCGGCCTCATCGCCTCAGGCGTGGCCGACGGCGTGCTCGTCGTCGGCGCGGAGACGATGAGCCGCGTGACCGACTTCGGCGACCGCGCCACCGCGGTGCTCTTCGGCGACGGCGCCGGCGCGGTCGTGCTCGCCCGCGGCGAGCCCGGCGAGCCCGGCGAGGTCGGCCCCTTCGACCTCGGCAGCGACGGCGAGGGGGCCGACCTCCTCGAGGTCCCCGGCGGGGGGTCGCGCCGGCCGCTCGACGCCGCCGCGCTCGCCGAGGGCGCCCAGTACCTCAAGATGGACGGCCGGGAGGTCTACCGCCAGGCGATCCGCCGCATGGTCGCCTCCTCCGAGGCCGTGCTCGCCAAGGCCGGGCTGACCGCCGGCGACGTCGACCGCCTCGTCGGCCACCAGGCCAACGCCCGCATCCTCGAGGCCGTCGCCGACCGCCTCGGCATCGGCGAGGAGCGGCGCTTCCTCAACGTCGCGCGCTACGGCAACACCTCGGCGGCCTCGATCCCCCTCGCCCTCGCCGACGCCGAGCTCGCCGCCGGCGAGCAGGTGCTGCTCACCGCCTTCGGCGCCGGGATGAGCTGGGGCTCGACGCTGCTGCGCTGGCCCGACCTGTCGGTGGCGTAGCCTGCCCCGGCCATCCCCACGATCTGCACCCACCCACGACCCTGGAGGACCGCATGAGCGCTGTGTACGAGAAGGTCAAGGGCGTCCTCGTCGACAAGTTCGGCGTCGAGGAGTCCGAGGTGTCGATGGAGGCCTCCTTCGAGGACCTCGACCTCGACAGCCTCGACCTCGTCGAGTTCGCCCTCGCCGCCGAGGAGGAGCTCGGCGTGCGGATCTCCGACGAGGAGGCCGAGCAACTCGAGACCCTCGCCGACACCGTCAAGCTCCTCGAGGAGAAGGGCGCGCAGGCGTGAGCCAACCCGAGGTCGCCATCACCGGCCTCGGCCTGGCCACCCCGGCGGGGCTCGGCACCGAGGCCTCCTGGCAGGGCGTGCTCGAGGGGCCCTCGGCCGCTGCGACCGACCCGGCCCTCGAGGGCCTCGAGGTCGACATGTCCTGCCGGATCCCCGGCTTCGATGCCGCCGGCCTGCTCGGGCGCAAGGCCGCCCGCCGCCTCGACCGCTTCGTCCAGCTCGGCGTGTGGACCGCGCGCGAGGCGGTCGCCGACGCCGGCCTCGACCCCGAAGGCTGGGACGGCCCGCGCGTCGGGGTCGTGATCGGCTGCGGCATGGGCGGGGCGCACACCTGGGAGGAGCAGCACCGCCGGATGCTCGACCACGGCCCCGGGCGGGTGAGCCCGATGCTCATCCCCATGCTCGTGCCGAACATGGTCGCCGGGCAGATCGCCATCGACCTCGGCGCCACCGGCCCCAACCTCGTGACCGCGACAGCGTGCGCCTCCGGCGCGACCGCGATCGGCACCGCGCGCGACCTCCTGCGAGCCGGCGCCTGTGACGTCGTCCTCGCCGGCGGCACCGAGGCGGGGCTCACGCCCCTGTCGATCACCGGCTTCGCGCAGATGGGCGCGCTGTCGACCCGCACCGACGACCCCGCGAAGGCCTCCCGGCCCTTCGACGTCGACCGTGACGGGTTCGTCGCCGCCGAGGCCGCCGGTGTGCTCGTCCTCGAGCGCGACGACGACGCCCGGGCGCGAGGGGCGCGCCGGCGGGCCCGCCTCGCCGGCTACGGCGCGAGCGCCGACGGCTACCACGTCACCGCGCCCGACCCCGAGGGCGGCGGTGCGGAGCGGGCGATGCGTGCCGCGCTCGACGACGCCGGGCTCGCGCCCTCCGAGGTCGACCACGTCAACGCCCACGGCACCTCGACGCCGCTCAACGACGTCTCCGAGTCGCGCACCCTGCTCCGGCTCTGCGGCGACGCGATGAGCGTGACCTCGACCAAGGGCGTGACCGGGCACGCCCTCGGTGCCGCCGGGGCGATCGAGGCCGGCTTTGCCGCCCTCGCCGTCGAGCACGGCGTCGTGCCCCCGACGGCGAACCTCACCGAGCAGGACCCCGAGATCGACGTCGACGTCGTCGCGGGCGGCCCACGCGAGCAGGCCGTCGAGGTCGCGATGTCGAACTCGTTCGGCTTCGGCGGGCAGAACGCCGTGCTCGTGCTCACCCGGGCGTAGGCTGCCACCCGACCCACGCCCGCGAGTCCCCGAGGAGGAGTCGTGCTGCTCGACGGCAAGCGCTTGCTGATCACCGGCGTGCTCACCGACGCCTCGATCGCCTTCCACGTCGCCCGCCACGCCCAGGAGCAGGGCGCGGAGATCGTCCTCACCGGCTTCGGTCGGGGCCTGCGCATCACCGAGCGCATCGCCGGACGGCTGCCCGACCCGCCTGAGGTCCTCGAGCTCGACGTCACCGACGAGGCCCACCTCGAGGCGGTCGCCGAGGACCTCCGCGCCCGCTGGGGCGCCCTCGACGGCGTCGTCCACGCCGTCGGCTTCGCGCCATCCTCGGCGCTCGGGGGCCGCTTCCTCTCCACCCCGTGGGCCGACGTCGCCACCGCCCTCGAGGTGTCGACCTACTCGCTCGCCGCACTCGGGCGCACGACCGCGCCGCTGCTCGCCGAGGCCGGCGGCGGCGCGATCGTCGGGCTCGACTTCGACGCGCAGGTCGCCTGGCCCGCCTACGACTGGATGGGCGTGGCCAAGGCCGGGCTCGAGTCCGCCGCACGCTACCTCGCCCGCGACCTCGGGCCGCAGGGCACCCGGGTCAACCTCGTCGCCGCGGGTCCCTTGAAGACCACCGCGGCGCGCTCCATCGAGGGCTTCGAGATGTTCGCCGAGTGGCACCGCCGTGCGCCGCTGGGCTGGGACGTCACCGACCCCGAGCCGGTCGGCCGGGTCGTGTGCGCCCTGCTGTCGGACTGGATGCCGGCGGTCACCGGTGAGATCGTCCACGTCGACGGGGGCACCCACGCGATGGGCGGTGACGTGCGCGCCTAGACGGCCCGTGGGGCAGGCGCCGAGGCCGCGGCACGGCGCAGCTCGGAGAGCGTCCAGGCGTCGAGCCGCAGCCAGGCGCGGCGGGCGCGCCGCAGGGCGCTGCGGGCCCAACGGTCGGCGCGCAGCGCGCTCG
>SLNF01000302.1 GCA_007133145.1 Nitriliruptorales bacterium | reverse complement strand
GGGACCTCATCTGCATGATCACCTACGCCGGCGGGACCAACCCCCTCGAAGCCGGCGCCTACGTCGTCGAGAAGCTCCAGGAGATGCTGCGCGAGAAGGCCAGCGGCGTCGCCCTGGGACGTGAGGACAGCTGAGCCACGAGGGGGCGAGGCACGAACGGAGAAGAGGAGCGACGATGGCCGTCGGTGACCCCATCAAGCCGCAGATCCTGTCCGCAAGGCTCATCCCGAACGTCGAGCCGGCGTTCGCCGAGCGTCTGAAGCTGCGCCCCGACCAGCGCAGCCTCGGGCTCGTCACCTGCGACATCGACGACTCGCTCTACGTCGCCCTCGATGAGGCGACGAAGATGGCCGAGGTCGAAGTCGTCTACGCCCACAGCTTCTACGCCGGGGCCGACCACGCCTCCGGCCCGCTGTCGGGGGAGATCATCGGGATCCTCGCCGGTCCCGATCCCGCCGAGGCCCGCGCCGGGCTCAACGCCTGCATCGCCTACGCCGAGCAGGAGGCCTGGTTCACGTCGGCCAACGACGAGGACACCCTCGCGTTCTTCGCCCACACCGTCTCCAGGACCGGGTCCTATCTCTCCGGTGAGGCCGACATCGCCGAGGGAACGCCGCTGGCGTACCTCATCGCGCCGCCGATCGAGGCGACCTACGCCATCGACGCCGCGCTCAAGGCCGCCGACGTCGAGATGCAGGTCTGGTTCGCTCCGCCCTCTGAGACGAACTTCTCCGGCGGGCTGCTGTCGGGCTCGCAGAGCGCATGCCGGGCGGCCTGCCAGGCGTTCGCCGACGCGGTCACCGACGTCGGCCGTTCCCCGGTGAAGTTCTGAGCTGGATGACGGGGTCGTGAGTGACGCGAGGAGTCAGGTGATGGGCGACGACTACGACGCCGATCTCCGGTCGGTGCAGCAGGCGCGCCGCCTCGCGGTGGCCGCCCGGGGTGCCCAGCGCGAGTTCGCCTTCGCGACCCAGGCTGAGGTCGACCGGATCTGCGCGGCGATGGCCGAGGCCGGGCAGGCCGCCGCCGAGCGCCTCGGCGCCCTCGCGCAGGAGGAGACCGGCTACGGCGTCGCCGAGCACAAGCGGGTCAAGGACGAGTTCGCCACCCGCGATGTCTGGCACTCCATCGCCGAGGTCCCCACCGTCGGGGTGCTCGAGCGCGACGAGGCGCGCAACGTCGTCGACATCGCCTGGCCGGTGGGCGTCATTGCCGCGCTCACCCCGTCGACGAACCCGACGTCGACGGCGATGTACAAGATCCTCATCGCCGTCAAGGCGCGCAACGGGATCGTCGTCGCGCCCCACCCCTCCGCCCGTGGGGCGGCGGCCGAGGCGGTCCGGGTGCTGGCCGAGGCCGGGCAGCGCGCCGGCATGCCCGCAGGCCTCGTCTCCTGCCTCGAAGAGGTGAGCCTGCCAGGGTCGCAGGAGTTGCTCGGGCACTACGCCACCGACCTCATCCTCGCGACGGGCGGGCCTGGCATGGTCCGTGCGGCGCACAGCGCCGGCAAGCCGGCGATCGGTGTCGGACCTGGCAACGTGCCGGTCTGGGTCGACCGCAGCGCCGACGTCGCCAAGGCTGCACGCGACATCGTCGCCTCGAAGGCCTTCGACTCCTCGGTGATCTGCGCCACCGAGCAGACCGTCGTCGCCGACGCGCCGATCGCTGCGCAGCTGCGTGCGGCGATGGAGGCCGAGGGCGCCTACTGGCTCGACGGCGAGCAGCAGACCGCGATCGAGCGGACGCTCTTCGCGCCGGACGGGGCGATCCGCCCCGCCTCGGTCGGCAAGACCCCGCAACAGCTTGCGCGCCTCGCAGGCATCACCGTGCCCCACCACGCGCGCATCCTCGTCGCCGACCTCGGCGGGGTCGGCCGCGACCACCCGCTGTCGCGGGAGAAGCTCACGACGGTGCTCGGCTTCATCGTCGAGGACGGCTGGCGGGCGGGGTGCGAGCGCTGCATCGCCCTGCTGCGCTTCGGCGGCGACGGGCACTCACTCGTCATCCACGCCACCGACGAGGACGTCATCCTCGCCTTCGGCCTCGAGAAGCCGGCGTTCCGCATCGTCGTCAACACGTGGGGGACGATGGGCGCGATCGGCGCGACGACGGGGGTCATGCCGTCGATGACCCTGGCCCCCGGTGGGCTCGGTGGCGCGGCGGTCAGCGACAACATCACCGTGACCCACCTGCTCAACATCAAGCGCCTCGCCTACGCCACCTCCGAGCCGCCCGCAGCGGCGTGGTCGCTCGCGCCCGACGTCGCGGGCGCGGGTGCCACGGGCCAGGTGCGCCCCGTCGCGCAGGCCTCCGGAGGCGAGGACCCCGCAGCGATCGCCGAAGTCGTGCGGCGTGTCCTCGCCGAGCTCGACACGCGGGAGGGCGCTCCATGATCCCGCCCGATCTGACCGAGGAGGTGCGCCGTGGCTGAGCCAGGCGAGGACCGGCGCTGCGCGGCGACGACGGCCTCGGGGGAACGCTGTCGCAACACCGTGCAGGCGGGGTCGGCCTATTGCGGCTTGCCCGCCCACCAGCGGCTTGCGAGCGCGCCACCCCAGGAGGCCGCGAGGGAGCCCCCGACGACCACCGGGGAGACCACTCCGCGGGATGCGCCTGCCGCGGAGGAGGCGCCTGACGAGACACCGCCCGCCGAGGCGCTGACCGGGGAAGGGCCGCCCGGCACCGCCTCGGCCCCTGACGACAGCAGCCCACCAGCCACCAGCCCACCAGGGAGAAGGAGCAAGGAGATGGCGAACGTGCAGATGATCGCGCTTGGCATGATCGAGACCAAGGGCCTCGTCGGCTCCATCGAGGCCGCCGACGCGATGGTGAAGGCCGCCAACGTCAAGCTCATCGGCAAGGAGGTCATCGGCGGCGGCTACGTCACGGTGATGGTGCGCGGCGACGTGGGTGCGGTGAAGGCCGCGACCGACGCCGGTGCGGCCGCGGCGGGACGCGTCGGTGAGCTCGCGAGCGTCCACGTCATCCCGCGTCCGCACGGTGACGTCGAGATCATCTTGCCGCAGGCCGACGACGACGCCTGAGCCCAACCGGCTCCGGGTGAGGAGGCGGTGAGGCGATGGCCTCGCACGAGAGGGCGAGGGCCGAGGGGCCTCGGGTGATCGTCACCGAGGCCGGTCTTCGCGAGCAGCTGCGCAGGCCCACCCACGGCGCGCGGGTCGTCGTGCCCGCCGGCGCGCAGCTCTCGCCGGCGGCCGAGGACTTCGTGCGCGCGTGGCGCCTCGAGGTGGCCGCTGACGCCGCCTCGGCCGCAGCGGAGCGTCCCGGCGAGTCGGCGAGCGACGCCCCCACGTCGGTCGGGCACGGGTCCGAGCGGGGGAGCGGCGCCCAGGCGAGGTGGGACCGCCCGGGGGCCTTCCCCGTCGTGCTCGACGGGCCGATTCCGCGTTGCGAGGTCTGCGAGTCGGAGGTGCGGCGCAAGCCAAGCCATCTCACCCAGCTCGACGCCGAGTACTTCGCGCCGAAGACGCACCCCCGCATCGCCCTGCGCGGCAAGCTCGACAGCCTGCACGCCCTCGCGTTGCTCATCGCCGCTCGTGCCGGCGCGGAGGGGCGCGAGGCCCTCATGGGGCAGCTCCGGACGCTCGCGGCCTACTGCCGTGAGATCCAGAGCGCCGAGTACGCCGGACGTCTCGTCGACCCGCTCGTCCTCGACGGGCGCGACGAGGCCTCGGTGCACGCGGTCACCCACGACCCCGACGGGCACCTCGGCATCCCCCACGTTGTGCCCGACGAGGAGGATCCCGAGGTGCTGCATTGGCTGAGCTGGCTGCGCTGCCAGGTCCGCGAGACCGAGATCGTCGCGATGGGCGTCACCCCCATCGAGCGGGCGAGCGTGGAGCAGCGCTCGCTCGTCCACGCCCTCAACCGGCTCTCCAGCGGGGTGTACCTGCTCATCCTCCTCGTGCGCGCCGCTGACCCGAACCGCGGGAGGAGCAGTCCAGCGTGAGACCAGACCTCGAGACCGTCCTCGCCGCCGCCGACGCGACCATCGGCCGCGGTGAGGTGCGCGAGCCGCGCGGCGGCGTGCGCGTCGGTGTCGACCTCGGGACGGCCTACACCGTCGTCGTCGCCGTCGACGACGACGGCCTGCCCGTCGCGGGTGCCACCCGACCCGCTGAGGTCGTGCGCGACGGTGTCGTCGTCGACTTCGTCGGCGCCCGTCAGCTCGTCGCCGACCTGCGCGAGGAGGTCTCGACCCGTCTCGGTCTGCCGCTCGAGTCCGCTGCGGCGTGCTACCCGCCCGGGGTCGGCGCCGGCGAGGTGCAGGCCGTGCGTTACGTCGTCGAGGGCGCCGGGATGGCTTGCAGTGCCCTCGTCGACGAGCCGACCGCCGCGAACGCGATCCTCGGCATCACCGACGGCGCGGTCGTCGACGTCGGTGGCGGTACGACCGGCACGGCGATCCTGCGCGACGGGCAGGTCCTCGCCACCCTCGACGAGCCGACCGGCGGGACTCACCTCACGCTCGTCATCGCTGGCGCCTGCGGTCTCGACATCGGGGAGGCCGAGCGCCGCAAGACCGATCCTGCAGAGCAGGAGCGCCTCCTCGGCGTCGTGCGCCCGGTCCTCGACAAGATCGGCACGATCGTCGGGCGGCACATCAACGGCCACCACGTCCAGGCGGTCCACCTCGTCGGTGGCACGAGCGCGTTCCCCGGCATCGCCGAGATCGTCGGCGCCGCTTGCGGCGTGCCCGCGCGGGTGCCCGGCAACCCGCTGTTCGTGACCCCCCTCGGCGTCGCGCTCTTCGACGGCGCGACGCTGCCCCTGACGGCAAAGGCGAGCCCATGAGCGAGGCGTTCTCCCTACGCGCGTACTGCTACCTCGATCGGATGCAGCCGCAGTACGCCTCCTTCGTCGGGACCGTGACGCAGGGTGATTTGCCCGTCGAGGGCATGGCGAGCCTCTACGTCGAGATGGCGCCCGGCAACTGGGTCTTCCGCGTCGTCGACGTCGCGGTCAAGGGCACCGATGCCAAGCCCGGCGCGCAGATCGTCGAGCGGCAGTTCGGGATGTTCGAGATCCACTCGCACTCCCAGGCCGACGTGCTGCGCGCCGGCGAGCTCGTCCTCGGTGAACTCGGCCTCGAGCTCGAGAGCCGCAAGAAGCCCGAGATCGCCTCCCTCCAGGTGATCACCAACGTCAACCCCTACCAGGCACAGCTGCTCAACCGCTTCACGCGCGGCATGATGCTCGTCGCAGGGCAGACGATGCTCGTCGTCGAGTGCACCCCGGCGGCCTACATCAACCTCGCAGCGAACGAGGCGGAGAAGGCCGCTCCGGTCAACCTCATGCATGTCACGTCGGTCGGGATGTTCGGCCGGCTGTGGATGAGTGGCAGCGAGGCCGATGTCCTCGCCGCCCGCGACGCCGCCGTCGCGGCAATCGAGGCGGTCGAGGGCACCCCATGAGCGCGAGACGACCCCCGGGCAAGGAGGCGTGATGGGCCGGCGCTTCATCACCAAGCAGGACATCGACGCGGCTGCCGACGCGGGCACCTCGGTGCTCGAGCTCGGCGAGCGCGACACCGTGACCGACCTCGCCCGCGAGCATGCCCGCGACCGTGGTGTGCGCCTCGTGGAGGGGGCCGCGCGCGGGGCCACTCCGACGGCGGGGGCGGCGCCCGCGCCGCCCGCCGACCCGTCGGCACCAGCCGGGCTGCACGCACAGGTACGCTCGGCGGTCATCGCCCGCGTCGGCACGGCCCCCGACGGCCTCGACGCCGTCATCGCGAAGGTGCTCGCTAACCGCTGACCACGCCTCGGGCGTGGCATGCTCGACGCCATGCCCGAGGGCCACACCATCCACCGCGCCGCGCGCCTGCAGGGTCACGCGTTCGCCGGGCGACGCCTCGCCGTGACCTCCCCCCAGGGTCGGTTCACCGAGGGTGCCGCGGCGCTCGACGGGCGTCGCCTCGAGCGCATCGACGCGGTCGGCAAGCACCTCCTCTACCGCTTCGAGGACGCGCCGGCGCTACACGTCCACCTCGGCCTCTTCGGCCGCTTCCGCCTCCACGAGGGCGACGACCCACCGACGGCGAGCCCCCAGACGCGCCTCGAGCTCGTCGCCCGCCCCGAGGGCGCGGCGGGGGCCGGCCGCCCTGCGGTGACGCTGCGCTGCAGCGGACCCACCGCCTGCGAGTTGCTCACCGACGCCGAGGAGGCCACCCTGCGCGCCCGGCTCGGCCCCGACCCGCTCGACCCCGCCGCCGGTCCGGCGGGCTTCGCCGCCGCGCTCTCGCGGCGCAGTGCGGGTATCGGCCAGGCCTTGCTCGACCAACGTGCCGTGGCCGGGGTTGGCAACGTCTACCGCGCCGAGGCGCTCTTCCTCGCCGGCCTGCATCCCGACGAGCCGGCCGCGGCGCTCGGCCCCGATGACGTCGAGGCCCTGTGGGCGACCCTGCGCGAACTCCTGCGCACGGGGGAACGGCAGGGTCGCATCGTGACGATCACCCCCGCCGACCGCAGCCGTCCGCCGAGCCGGCTGCGCCGCGACGAGGCGGTCTACGTCTACGGCCGCGAGGGTCTGCCGTGTCGCCGCTGCGGGGCGCTTATCCGGTCGTGGCCCCTCGGTGGGCGGCGGGTCTTCGCCTGCCCGGACTGCCAGCCGCCTCGCCCGACGGGGTGATGGGAGCCGGCGAGACCCGCGGCACGATTCGGCGGGGGCGCGCTAGCGTGGGGGGCTCACCCATTCAACGGAAGTAGTGCACCAATGTCCCTCCGCCGCCTTGCCATCCTGCTCGCCGCGCTCGCCCTCGCCCTCGCCGCCTGTGAGGCCGAGGAGGACGGTGTCATCGAGGAGGATCTCGACGACGCCCAGGAGCTCGACGCGGACGACTTCGACGAGGACGACCTCGAGGACCTCGGCCTCGAGCAGCCCGAGCCCCCCGAGCCGGTCGACCTTCCCGACGGCCTCGCCGCGGTGGTCGACGACGAGGAGATCGCCGAGGGCACCCTCGAGGAGCGCTTCGAGGCGGTCGTCGCCGCACCGGAGGTCGCCGAGCAGCTCGAGAGTGAGGACACCGAGGCCCTCGAGGAGCAGCTGAAGGCCCAGATCCTCTCCCGTCTCATCCTCGACCGCATCGTCGCGATCGGTGCCGAGGAGCTTGGCGTCGACGCGTCGGAGGAGGCAATCGCCGAGCGAGAGGCCGAGGAGGCCGAGGCCGCCGGCGGCGAGGAGGCCCTCGCCGAGCAGCTCGAGCGCCAGGGGGTGTCGGCAGAGCAACTCGAGGAAGAGTTGCGCACGATCGTCCTGCTCGACGGCATCGAGGAAGAGCTCACCGCCGACCTTGCCGAGGAGGACTTCGAGGCTGACGAGGAGATGGGCATCTCCCCGGCCGACATGGCCGTGCAAGAGTGGCTCTTCGAGCAGCTCAGCGCGCGCGAGGTCGAGGTCGACGAGGCCTACGGCGTGTGGAGCGCCGAGAGCGGCCAGGTCATCCCGGCGAGCCAGATCGGCTGACGACCTCCGGCCCGCCGACCGCGGCGGGCCGGGGACCGAGGACCGTGGGTCGTAGACCCGCGCTGTCTTCCCCGCGGGTCCGCGCCAGGTTGACCGGCGGCGAGCGCCTTGGCCGCTCCGCCCTCGTGCCACGCACGTGACGCCCGGGCGGCCGCCGACTCGAGCCGCTCAACGTCAGCGCCCCTCAACCACGCAACGAGCCTCGGCGTGATCACGTCCGGGCTCGTTCGTGGTCTCGCCCCCGCGTCACGCCGGTCGCGCCGGTTGCGCACACGGCTGTGCTGGCAGGGGTGTGCGCCCCGGGGGTGGCCGGGACGCGGCGGAGAGGCGATGGGGGTTCTAGACGGAAGTTACGTGCGCTTCGGCGTTTGCTGGGGTGTTGACCTGCGGGTTTGGCGTGTCGTGGCCTGCTGTGTGTAGGCACTAAAGTGTTGCGCGTAGTGGTTGGTGTTTGGTAGTGTCCCGGCATGGCGAAGCGGACCGGCGGGGCGATGCATGTGGCCACTACCACACGCCGGTACAAGGACAGGGTGTACCGGACGCATCTGCTGCGTCGTTCGGTGCGTGAGGGCGACAAGGTCCGCAAGGAGACGCTGGCGAACCTGTCGCATCTGCCCGAGGAGGCGATCGAGGCGCTGCGGCGGGTGCTGGCGGGCGAGTCGCTGGTCGGCGCCGAGGAGGCGTTTACGATCCGCCGGTCGCGCCCGCACGGGCATGTCGCGGCGGTGTGGGCGCAGGCCAAGGCGTTGGGGCTGGCCGAGCTGCTGGGCAGGCCCTGCCCGCAGCGGGACGTGGCGTTGGCGTTGATCATCGCGCGGGTGTGCCAGCCGGGCTCGAAGCTGGCCACGACGCGCTGGTGGACCGACACGACCCTGGCTGCTGACCTGGGGGTGGATGAGGTCAGCACCGATGGGGTCTACGCCGCGATGGACTGGCTCGTTGAGCGCCAAGCGGGCATCGAGACGGCGTTGGCCGGCCGGCATCTGACCGAGGGCGGGCTGGTGCTGTTTGACCTGTCGGGCTCGTATGTGGAGGGGTGCCACAACGAGCTCGCCGCGCGCGGCTACTCCCGCGACGGCAAGCGCGGCAAGGCCCAGATCACCTACGGGCTGGTCACCGACGTCGAGGGACGCCCGGTCGCCGTGGAGGTCTTCCCCGGCGACACCGGCGATCCGCGCACCTTCACCGCGGCGGTCGCCAAGGTCCGGGACCGTTTCGGGCTGGACGAGGTCGTCATGGTCGGCGACCGCGGCATGATCACCCAGACCCGCATCGACGACCTCGCCGAGCTGCCCGGCGCCGGGTGGATCACCGCGCTGCGCGCCCCAGCGATCAAGCGCCTGGCCGCCCAAGGCGCGATCCAGCTGTCGCTGTTTGATGAGACCGACCTCGCTGAGATCACCCACCCCGACTACCCCGCAGAACGGCTGATCGCCTGCCGCAACCCCGCCCTGGCCGTCGAACGGGCCCGCAAACGCGTCGAGCTGCTCGCCGCCACCGACACCGAGCTCGACAAGATCGCCGCCGCGGTGGCCGCCGGACGGCTCAAGGACGCCGGCAAGATCGGCGTGCGCGTCGGCAAGGCCATCAACCGCTACAAGATGGCCAAGCACTACCGGCTGACTATCGACGAGGCCACCTTCTCCTACACCCACGACCACGACGCGATCGAGGCCGAAGCCGCCCTCGACGGCATCTACGTCGTGCGGACCAGCGTGACCGCCGACCGCCTCAACCCCGGCGAGGTCGTCGAGGCCTACAAACGGCTGCGGCTCGTCGAAGCGCAGTTCCGCAGCCTCAAAACCGTCGACCTGCACCTACGACCGATCCACCACCGCCTCGCCGACCGAGTCCGCGCCCACGTGCTCATCTGCATGCTCGCCGCCTACCTCACCTGGCATTTGCGCCGCGCATGGGCGCCGATGTGCTTCACCGACGAGGACCCCCCAGACCGCCGCGAGGACCCCGTCACCAAAGCGCACCGCTCACCCGCCGCAACCACCAAAGCCTCCACCGCCACCACCACCACAGGCCAGCCCGCCCACAGCCACCAATCGCTGCTCGACCACCTCGCCACCCTCACCCGCAACCACACCACCTTCGGTGACACCGACGCAGTCATCGACAAGCTCTCCGAACCCACCCCAACCCAACGACGCGCCTTCGACCTCCTCAACACCCCCATCCCCACCAAGCTCACGTAGACAGAAACCCACAGCACCACAGCCCCAAAACCCCACCCCCGCACGGCAGCCAGCAACCCCACACCACGTAACTTCCGTCTAACGACTACGCGCCCCACCTCAATCACCGGTCTGATCGCCGCCACCGTAGACCCTTACAACCACCCAAACCCCTGAAGCCGCCACCGACCGCGCCCTCATGCTGCCCG